>JBMFPP010000224.1:0-4850 GCA_049969055.1 Armatimonadota bacterium
CGCAAATCAGTCCTCCACAGCACTGCTCACCACCGTTGGAAATCCCACCACCCCGCAACACCCACAACCGCTCTTACAACAGCACCGCCTTGGCGTGTTCCTGGGTGCACACCATGGGTTTTTCCGTCAGCACATGGCATCCCTTCTCGAGGCTTGCCATGATCTGCTCAAAGTGCAGGGTGTGCGGGCTGGCAATCACCACGCCGTCCATCTCAAGGCGGTCCAGCATATCGCGGTAGCCCGAAAAAGCCGGTACATTCTCCAACCCCTGCCGGTCGCGAATCCTGGCGATGCTTTCCTTGCTTGGATCGCAAATGCCAACTATTTCAACCTCGGGACGCTTTTCAAACGCGCAACGTGTCCGTGCGCTATCCCACCAACGCCAATAAAACCGATTTTCAGCTTTTCGCCCACAGAATACTCCTCTCAAGTATGCTTAAGATAGAACCTACTCTATTCTTCCCCGTTGGGGGCGGCAGTCCTTCCTCAGCTTGTTCGGCGGCGAAGAAGACTGTCCAATCCCACCGCGAACACCAGCAAACTGCCGATGATCACAGCTTGCACCTCAGCCGGGCTCCCGGCCAGCGTCAATCCGTTTCGCAAAGCGCTTATGGTCAGAAGCCCCAAAACCGTGCCGAGAACGCTTCCCTCGCCGCCCGATACGCTGGTGCCCCCCAGAACCACAGCAGAAATCACGTCCAGCTCGTAGCCGAGCCCGGCATCCGCCTTCGCCGTTGAAACTCTCGACACGTAAACCACCGCGGCAATCCCTGCCATTAGGCCGCTGAAGCTGTACAACAGCAGTTTTGCCGTATGAACGGATGTTCCGGACAGCCTGGCCGTCTCCTCGCTGGCACCCACAGCGTAAATTACCCTGCCGAACCGCGTATAGGACAGCACCATCCCAACACCAGCCGCGCACACTGTAAAGATCAGCAACTGCACGGGAACCGGACCAATATAGCCCTGTCCCAAAACATAGAACGATTCTGGATAGCTGAACACCGGCTTCCCCTGGCTGATTCCAAGAGCCAACCCTCTGTAGATCGCCATGGTGGCCAGCGTTACTATCAACGGTGGAATACGCCCAAAAGCAACAAGAACGCCGTTAATCAATCCAGCCAAACACCCAGACGCACACGCCGCGCACACCGCAAACCATATGCCCAACCCGCACCGCTCCCAGCACCAACCAAGCACAACCGCGCACAGTCCCATCATCGAACCAACCGATAGGTCAATCCCAGCGGTGATTATTATCAGCGTCATCGGAAGCGCCATAAGGCCGATCTCAACAAAGTGCCGGGTCATCTCCAAAAGGTTTTGAAGCGAAAGAAACCGAGGAGATAGAGCCGCCATACAAACCGAAACCCCAACCAGCACCGCGGCCAGCACAACCTCTTTGCCAATCGAAAGGTTTCTCTTCACGCCAGCTTGCCCCAACAACATCAGGTGCTTCCCCCAAACAACCGGAAACCTGGCTTAACCATCTTGCCCAGCCGCAGTGTATCCGAAACCACCGCCAACAGCACAAGAAGCCCTTGAACCGCCGACTCCCAGTAAGCCGACACATGTTTATACGTCAGAGCACTTCCGATTACAGAAAGCAGCAAAACGCCCAGCACGCTTCCGAACACCGTTCCTCTGCCGCCCATGATGTTGGTTCCGCCAACCACAACTGCCGTTATAACAAGCAGTTCGAACCCAACTCCAGCATTCGACTGGATGACGGTGAATCTGGTGGCATAAAGTACGGCCGCAACACCCACAAGCGCTCCGCAGGCTGCAAAAACACCGAAAACCACCAACCGAACGTTGATTCCGGCAAGCTCAGCGGCCCTTGGGTTTCCGCCCACGGCGTAAATCCGGCGTCCCACCCAGGTGCTCCGCATAACAAAGGCGCCGACTACCGCCACTGCTCCCGCGACCCATACCGACATCGGAACACCAAGGAATTCACTTGCGCCCAAAGCCGTAAAGGAAGGCGGCAGGTCTCTCACCCAGTAACCACCAGTAGCCCATGTTACCGCTCCGCGCATTATGCTCATGGTGCCTAAAGTCACAATTATGGCCGGGATGCGCGCAAAAGCCACCAGTGCGCCGTTGATACTACCAAGCACCAAGCCAACCGCCAGAGACAGCATCAAAACCAGCGCAACCGGACACCCCGCCTTCGCGGCGTTGCCGGCAGCCACACAGCAAACCGCCAGCATAGAACCAATGGAGATATCGATGCCGCCGGCAACTATTACCATAGTCATGCCTACCGCCGCCACAACGGTAAAAGAGCTGTTCACAAGGATATCCTGGATGTTGGCCGGATGCAGGAAAGCAGGCGAAGTCACGCCGACGACAATCAGCAGGACGAACAAAAACAAAACAATGCTCAATTCACGAGCGGCCAAACCTTTTTCAGCTCCTTCTAAGCCAACACTTACATCAAACCCCTTTCGCGCATAGAAACATAGCGCCCATCGCCGATGACCACGTGATCCAGCACCTCAATCCCAAGAACCTTGCCTGCATTAACCAATTGAGCAGTTACGGCCACATCCTCACTGCTGGGCGTCGGATCGCCGGAGGGGTGGTTGTGCGCCAAGATAACGGAGTGGGCCGCCTGTGCAACAGCCGCTCTGAACACCTCTCTGGGGTGGACCAAGCTCGCATTTAGGGTTCCCACAGTTGCTGTTACCACCCTGCGCACCTGATTTTTGGTATCCAAAAGAAGCACCTTAAAATGCTCCTGCTTTTCATCGCGAAGCTGGGGTGCAAGAAGCTGAACAACATCCGTTGGACCGTGGATAGCAGGAAGCACCTCTCCCCCCAGAGTAACAAGCCGCTTTCCAAGCTCCAATGCGGCTTTCACCTCAACGGCTTTGGCCGCTCCTATCCCCTTGATTCGGCGCAGTTCTGCAACCTCGGCTTGGGCAATGCTGCGCAGTCCAGAAAGCTCCATAAGCAGTCTCTCGGCCAAACGAAGCACCGACTCCTCACGCGTACCCGTACGAAGTATTATCGCCAAGAGTTCCGCAGTGGAAAGAGAATCGGCCCCGTAGCGCTCAAGCCGCTCCCGAGGACGCTCCTCAGGAGGCAAATCCTTAATAGCAACGTGGTATTTTTCAGACATTACAATGTAAGCTTCAACAGGCGTACGTATGCATCCTTCGGCACTTGACACCACACGCCTTTTTCTCCTAACCTTAGATTGCCTAAGACTGCTCTTCAGCCCTCCCGCGCTCGGCTTTGCGCCAAGAAGTCTGGCAATCCAACAGACGATAATCGACGGCAAAGCTTCTTGTTGGTTGTCAGCTTCGCCGCGGAAGAGCATGTTGCGGTGAACTTATCAGCGGAGATACCATCTCCTATGGAGCTTGAGGCACCCCTTCCTGTACCCCGGGTTGTAGCCTGGGAGGTGACGAGAGCTTGCGGCTTGGCCTGCGTGCACTGCCGCGCCGTAGCCCAGCCTGACCCCCATCCCAACCAGCTCACCACGCAGGAGGGCCTTGAACTTATAGACGACATCGCCTCTTTTTCCAAACCGCTTCTAATTCTAACCGGCGGCGATCCACTCATGCGCCCGGACCTGTTCCAGCTGGCCGCCCACGCAACCGCACAAGGCCTGCCGGTGGTCGTTTCTCCAAGCGGAACTCAGGTAAACGCGGATATCGTGGCACGCCTCAAAACCGCCGGCGTAAGAGCTATATCGGTAAGTATAGACGGCCCCAACCCGGAAGTTCACGACTCTTTCCGGCAGGTGCCGGGAGCTTTCGATGCTGTAATCAAAAGCCTCGATTTCGCCAGAAAAGGCGGTTTGCCGTTCCAGGTGAACACCACAGTCTGCCAGCACAATATAAACTATCTAGACGAAATCCTCGCCCTGGTAAAAAGCCTGGGTGCTGTAGCTTGGGATGTTTTCATGCTTGTACCCACCGGCCGCGGCAAAGTGGAGATGGAGCTCACTCCCGAACAGTACGAGAACACCCTCCACCACCTCTACGACATAGCCGCCCGCAACGAGATCCAAATCAAGGTAACCTGCGCTCCACACTACTCGCGCGTAGTCCGACAGCGGGGTCTGCACGCCGTAGAACACGGTGAGGCCGCAAAGCAGGACCGCGCAAAAAGCACCGGGCGGCCCAGTCGAGCAGGAGCCCGAGGATGTATGGCTGGCAACGGCTTCTGCTTCGTTTCCCACGTCGGCGATGTATGCGGCTGTGGATACCTGCCTATCCCGGCCGGCAACGTCCGTGAAAAAAGCTTCCGAGAAATCTATCAAAACTCGGATTTGTTCAACACACTTAGAAACGCCGACCTGCTGGAGGGCAAGTGCGGCTGTTGCGAATTCAGATACGTTTGCGGAGGGTGCAGAGCGCGCGCACTGGCCGCCGGCCTGGGACTGATGGGAGAAGAGCCGTACTGTATATACCAACCGCGCGGAAGCTGAAACTGGAGGAGGAAAGTATGGAATATGAGTCCTATGCGCCTGCAACGGTTTACCTTCGCCAGTTGCAGAGCGGTTTCTCTGAACACTACGGCGAAGTGAGAATCCTTCATGCCGAAATGGGACGGATGGAGGCCGTGGAAGTGCGTCAGGAAAACGCCGTCCTTGTCATCCCCTGGGACAACGTCGCATACATCGAATACAGCCTGGAGAGCTCAATTGAGGAATAGGCTCGGATTTGCTCTTCTGAGCCTGTGTTTGGTGCCGCTTCACACTTTCTGGCTGATCAAACTCGAAACGGAGCTGGGGTGCTTTGGATTCAACAGCACAGACGTGTCTCTGTTTTACTCCCCTGTCTCCGCTCTTTTTCTTCTTGCCGCGGCCAACCTTATCCTAAAGAGGGTAAAGC
>JBMFPP010000225.1:0-4839 GCA_049969055.1 Armatimonadota bacterium
CCAAAGCCTACGGTCTAACCGCAGTTCCCACCACGTTCCTGGTAGATTCCTCCGGAAACATCCGCCACACCGTAGTTTCGTGGAGCCGACCCGGACTAAACGCGGTCTCGGAAACCGTGGCCCAACTCACCGAAAAGCCGGTTGTGCCGATCTCTGTTGAAGGCGACGGCGCTCCAGACTTCCGCCCGGGGTGAGGCTCCAAAAGCTAAGGCCTGAGGTTCAGGCCAAATTTAAGAAGTTTTGGCAAAGCGATTTATTTGCCAAAACTTCTTGTTTTAACCTGCATCCTCTTCTTCGACGACCTGCGTTCCGGCAAACAACCGCCTGAAAAAGAGAAATTCCAAGTGAAGCACCAAAAAGAAAACGATTTCGAAAACACACTGAAAGCCAAAGCCAGCAGGATCTCTTGCATGCTCGAAGAGGCCATCGGGCACCCCACGCGTAGTGGTCCCGCTGATCCCTTGGACGAACTGATCCTCACGGTTCTCTCTCAGCACACCAGCGACACCAACAGCCGTCGGGCCTTCGCGGCCTTAAAAGCCGCATACCCATCTTGGGCAGATGCAGCTAACGCACCCACCAAAGATATCGCCAGCACCATCCGATCGGCTGGCCTGGCCGACCAAAAAGCCCCGCGCATCCAGGCGATACTCCGAGAGGTTTTCGCCAAAGAAGGTGACTACTCGCTGAACAGCCTAGCACAGCTTCCAACCGCACAAGCTAGAGAATTCCTGCTGAGCCTGCCAGGAGTGGGTCCCAAAACGGCCGCCTGTGTCCTTCTCTTCTCACTGGGGCGCCCCGTGATGCCTGTGGATACCCACGTACACCGAGTTGCCGCGCGCTTGGGACTAATTCCGGACGGAACCACAGCCGAACGAGCCCACGACATCCTTCAGCAGTTGTTCCGCAGTGAGGATATCTTCCCCGCCCACCTGAACATAATTAAACTTGGCCGTACTTTGTGCCGCCCACGCAACCCCAAGTGTTCTGAATGCCCCTTGCTATCTGAGTGCGCTTACGGTCGCTCTCGAAACTCCGCAGAACCCACACGCGAAAGCTGGCTCCCTGCTCAAACCAAAACCGGCAGTTCCAGCGGCTGAAACTTACCACTCAACCTCGCCGGATTCTACGGAAACCGTACGCCCCTCTAAAGCTGACCTGTATATGGCGTCGATAACAAGGTTGGCCTGCATGCCCTCTTCCCCGGGAATAAGCGGCCTGGCCTGCCCCCTCACTACGTCCAAAAAGTGCGCTATAAGCTTCTCATGGCTCGGCTGTGGCACTTGAAAAGAATACGTTCTCTTCCCGCGCGACAAAGTGTGAACTGTCAGGTTCGTGTCAAACGGCCGGGCTACCAGCCGCCCTTTGGTCCCTTGGATCTCCAAACAATCCTCCGGAAAAGCCATTCCTTCATCCACTAAAATAGAAACCACCACTCCACTGCGGTAAACCACTGTTGCCGAAACGGTTCTCTCAACCTTGTCTGCCGGATGGGGATCGAACCATGCCGTCGCCTCGGACGCAGGGCCGAACAGGCAGTGCAAAATATCTATCCGGTGAGAGCCTATATCCATCAATTGCCCACCGCCGGATATCTCGGGATTCCAGCGCCAAGCCCGCTCATCTGTGGGCGAAATCCTCGTCGCGAAAGTAAGGTACAGCCTGGCATGGCGCACCTCGCCCAACTCCCCACCGGCAACCAGCTCCTGCAGATGCCGCGTCATGGGGAAGAAACGCCGATAATAAGCCACCATCAACAGCACGTTGTTCAAAGCGCAGGCGCGGATCATCCTCCGGCACTCATCCGGAGTTCTTGCCATAGGCTTCTCCACAAGAACGGGGCGGCCGCTTTCAGCCGCCTTCACGGTCATTTCGCAGTGCAGGTGCGGCGGAGTGGCAACGTAAACTGCGTTCACAAGAGGATCCGACAGCAGATCCTCTACGCGGTTGTACACTCTGTGAACACCGTGGCGCTGTGCAAAATCCCGCGCTTTTTCCAGATCCCTGCGCATAACCGCCACAATAGTCGAGCCCGGCACTTTCCTCATTGCCGGACCCGATTTACGCTCGCACACATCGCCACAGCCAATAATACCCCATCTGAGCTCAAACTCGCCGGATGCTTCACGACGCGCCACTTTCAAACCTCTCGTCCTTAAACCAACCAAACCTTGACTTTAATTCAAAGCTAAAGTTAAGATTGTGTTGCAGAAAACACAAAAACAGGAGCTTACGAAGATGACCAGATTCTTCGTAACAACCATCATGGTTGCGGCCGCAGTGCTTGCTGTTGCACCAACCACTCTCGCGGCCGAAGCCCAACAATCTCAACCAACCATAGACGTTGCGCAGTACGCCGCCAGTCTGCCGATAAACTCCGTGGCACCGGCTTTTAATGTTATGGATGTTAAAGCATCCAGGGTCCTCTGCTTCTTGTGAGAGAACCCGGGGAAGCCGCTGATCATCACTTTCGGACTGGTCAGCGATCCCTTCTGGGCCCGTGTGGTCCAGTTCCTCGAAACCCTGCATAAGAAACATTCCGCAGACGGATTGGTTGTGGTAGCAGTCGCACTGGATCAAGACCCGGCTGCCGCTAAACAATTCGCAGAAAAGAACAAGATAACCTTCCCTGTTGCCATCGACAACCAAAAGATGGACGGCGCCACCAAGTACAAACTGAGCGCAACCCCCTTAACCCTGTTCATAGACCGCCCGCACCGCATCGTGTACAAACAGCTTGGCTTTGCACAACCGCTGGAAAAAGTATTCGCCAGCTACGCAGAAAGGATTACGGCAAAGCAGTAGCCCAACAAGCAAACCGTCAACAAAAAGGCGGTTGCTGTGCGAAAGCAGTTTTCCCCTTTCGCGCAGTAACCGCCCTTCCATATTCGGAAACAGCGGCTACTCAGAAATCTCTTTCGGAGCGGCCAGCTCCACAAGATACGAGGCGCTTATGGCTTGATCGGGAAACACAGCGAGGCCGGCCCTCACAGATAAGAGGCGCAGAGCCTGATTTTCGGAAGCGGCCATGCCCGCGGCAATGCGCTTGCCGGCGGATACCGCACCAAACGAGGTGTGCGGCATTATTACGGCAAACTCCTTATCGCCGAATCTGCACGTAATATCAACACGGCGCACATTCTTCTTGATAAATTCCCCAACGTCCCGCAATAAAGCAAAACCGTCGTCGCCTTCCGGGACGGGGTCAACCGCAATCCTCAGAAGAGCAACACTATGCCCGTATCTTCGCGCCCTGATAAGCTCTTCCTCCAGCCTCTCTGCAAAGTAGCGGCGGTTGTAAAGTCCGGTGACGGGATCCAAAACGCTGTCTGGTTCCGCTTCTCTAACCTTCGCTTGAAGCTGATCGCTCGGCACAACAACCCCCGAAGCAGCAAGTATCTCCTGAAGCCTGCTTAACCCCGCTTTGAGCACCCGCGACACATAGTTGCAGGATACACCGAGCTTGCGCGCAATCTCTGTTTGGGTCATATCGTTGAAGAAGAAACCCCTGATGACCTTCTGCTCCACTGGACGAAGCTTGGCGATGGCCTGATCTACAGCAATTCGGTCTTCCACCGAGAGAGATGCCTGGGATGCTACCTTAGTCCTCTCCAGCTCCACGGTGGGCTTTTCCGCCTCGTCGGCGGCTTCATCCAAACGCAGAACGTGTGACGAGCGCCCAAGAGCCAGTATCTCCTGCACGCGCTGTTCCTTCAGCCGGCTTCTTTGGGCAATCTCGGAAACAGTTGGCTCTCGGCCCAACTCCTCGGCCAGCTCAGCCCTACAGCGCTCAAGCTTGCTCCTCAACTCTTGAACCCAAGCTGGCTGGCGTATAAGCGTTCCGCGGTCGCGCAGGTAATGGCGTATCTGACCGGTTATCAGGTGGTGAGCATAAGTGGCAAATTTAATTCCGTGGTTTTCATCAAACAGCTCTATGGCCGAAAGCAGACCAAGAATCCCCTCCTGCACAAGGTCCTCAAACGGTTCCCCGCTGTTGATGAACCTAGCGGCTATGCTTTTAACAAGCGGCGTATGAGCTTGAATCAAAGCATTAATCGCGTCGGGGTCCTTGTGCTTTTTGGCTCTTCTAAGCAACTGCAATTGTTCAAAATCCGCTGCGTTCAATTCCTCAACGACGCAGAAGCTCCCTTTGAAGCGCGAATATCGGGCTGATGACAGAAACCGCAATACAGCCTATAAGCACCCCCATAAAAGCTATCATGACCGGCTCTATGAGGGACGTAAGGCTCTTTATGGCAGTATCTACCTCCCTATCGTAGAAATCGGATACCTTCGAAAGCATGTCCGAGAGCTGGCCAGTGTCCTCTCCAACGCTTATCATTTGGGTAACCAGAGAGGGAAACCAACCGCTTGCCTCCAATGGAGCGGCAAGGCTTTTGCCCTCCCGCACATTCTCCTTGGCGGAATCCACCGCCCGCGCAATCACGCTGTTGCCGGCCGTTGCCGCCACAATCTCCATAGAACGCAGCATCGGCACGCCTGCCGCCTGCAGGGTCGCAAACGTTCTGGCAAACCTCGAAATCGCGATTTTTTGAACGAGAGGACCCAAAACCGGGAGTTTCAACTTCAAGAGATCCAGGTTGTACCTCCCCCTCTCGGTGCTTCCGTACGCTCTTACAGCGGCCAAAGCTCCCATAATGAAAACCGGTATGGCATACCAATACCGCCTCGAAAGCTCGCTTACGGCGAAAAGCATCTTTGTTGGAGCCGGAAGCTTGTCTCCAATACCCATCTCCACAAATATAGTTTGAAACTTTGGAAGAACAAACATCACCAACACAGCCGTCACTATCATAGAGAGCGTGATAACAACCACCG
>JBMFPP010000226.1:0-4838 GCA_049969055.1 Armatimonadota bacterium
CGGCTCCTCATAGGGGTCCGAAATGCCAGTGAAGTTCGGAATTTCACCCCTCAAGGCCTTTTGATACAGGCCTTTCACGTCCCTCTGGATGCAGACCTCCAGCGGACAGCGAACGTAAACCTCCACAAAATTGCCGATTTCCCGGCGGGCTTCCTCTCGCACATCCCGATACGGCGAAATGGCGGCGGCAATAACCGCTACGCCGTTACGGGTGAGAAGCTTGCAAACAAAGGCGATGCGGCGTATATTGGTGTCTCTGTCCTCTTTGCTGAATCCCAACCCTTTGCTTAGGTGCGTGCGGACCACATCGCCGTCCAAAATCTCCACGTTGCGCCCCCGCCTGCGTATCTCCTCCGCCACAAGCTGTGATATAGTTGTTTTTCCGGCGCCCGATAGGCCGGTAAACCAAACAGTAAAGCCTTTGTTATTCATCGAGCGATAATCTCCGACAAGAAGTTTTGCTGTTCAATTAGCCGCTGTTGGTTTGGCAAAACTTCCTGATCCCTAGAACAGCGTTTTGCTTGAAAAGCTGAAATCCCTAACAACAATTGGTGGAACGAGGGCAGGTATATAATCGCCGGTTAGAGACGGCCGTCCAATGGCCTCCACCTGCGCAAGCATGTCGATTGCACTCTCGTTGAAGCGCAGGTTTTTCAGGGGATACTGCACCTTCCCGCCCTCTATCCAATAGAGGCCGTCCCGTGTCATGCCTGTGAGAAGCAGTCGCATCGGGTCAACATGGCGGATGTACCAGAACCGCGTTACCAAAACGCCTTTTTCCACGCCGGACACCAACTCTTCCACGGAGGCATCGGTTCCATCCATTATCATATTCACCGGTTGGCCTGTGAACGGATGCCCCGTTTTCTGCGCCCAAAAGCGGCTGTAAGATAGGTTGCTCAGCACGCCGCGGTCTATCCAGGCCACATCCGGAACCGGCATCCCGTCGCCGAAGAAGGTCGAAGTTGGGCAGAGCGGATCCGTTGGACTGCTTCTAAGGGTGACGCTTTCAGCGGCAATGCGCTGTCCCTCTTTGCCAGAGAAGGCGCTTCTCCCCTCGTGGGCTGCTTTTGCATCCAGCGCCCAGCACACGAACGCCAGCATCTCCGCAACGGCGGCAGGCTCAAGCACCGCTGTGTACGAACCAGGTTCCAGCTCGCGCGGATTTCGCGCGGCAAGCGCTTTTTCTACGGCGCGCTGGGTGGTGCCTTCTGGATCAATTTGTTTAACGTCCCGCGACCAAGCTTCGGCCCAGCCCGAGCTGTCGTCCGTCATGGCGGTAACAACCATTCTGGCGCTGGTTTCGCTGTTATGCGCAAAAAGGCCGTTGCTGTTGGCAACTGCGTAGAACGAGCCGTAAGTAGCAAAGCTTCCGGCAAGCCGAACGTTTGCCTTCGAGGCCATACTGATGGCTTTGCACACAGCGTCTGCACGCTGTTCCGGGCCGGTTTCCGCCGTCGCTTCAAAGTAGCACACCGACTGCCTGTACTCGGTGGGTTCCGGCGGAGGGAGATACTCCGTATCCGGCTGTGCCAAACGTGCAAGCTGTTCGGCGCGTTCGACAACCGCGCGCAGGGCCTCATCGGTGAATTTGTTTGTGGACGCACTGCCCACGCGGTTGCCGAACGCCACCCGCACCGAAAGCCCCTTGTCATCTTTGGCCACATTTTGGGTGATAGCGTTGTTCGCTATTCTGGTGGAGCCTTCAGTTGACGAGTAGAGAAACGCTTCGCAGTGGTCGGCTTTTGAAAAGGATATTACCTTTGTAAGGATGCTTTTGGCTTCGTCAGACTGCATCATTGCTCTTCTCACTTTCTAGCGGGCGCTTCCCACCTTGATATTGCGGAACCTGGCCGGTGCCGCTCCGTGGGTCATCTGCGATATCTGCATCGGGTCGCCCTTGCCGCAGTTTAAAACCCCGTTCGGCACCCAGAACCGCTCGTCGCATATGGCGTCGCAAGAGTTCCAGAACTCTGTGGTAATGGACTGATAGATAACGTTTTTCAGCATGCCGGTGATCTTTCCGTTTTTGATTTCCCAGAAAGCATCGCCGCCGAACTGGAAATTGCACCGCATCTGGTCGATGCTGAAAGAACCCATGCCTTCGATGTACACGCCGTCTTTGGTATCAGCGATGAGCTCTTCCAGCGTCAGCGGCTCTTTGCCGGGCATAAGGCTGAGATTAGGAATGCGCACAATGGGAATACTTCCCCAATGGTCCGCCCGGCAAGTCCCGGTGCTTCGTTCCAAGCCGATCTCCCCGGCAACCTCTCGGCTGGTTCCGTAGCCGACAAAGATGCCGTCTTTCACAATGTACCACCGCTGGCCCTCCACACCATCGTCATCGAAACCGTGGGTGGCCAAACCGTGCGGCAAAGTGTTGTCTGCCACGAAGTTAACAATCTCCGAGCCGTACTGAAGTTTGTTCAACAGGTCCGGTGTTGCAAAGCTTCGGCCGGCTAGGCTTTCTTCCATTCCAAGGGCACGGTCAAGTTCTGTGGCATGACCCACAGATTCGTGAATGGTGAGAGCCAGATTGAGCGGGTCCAGGATCAGGTCTCTACGGCCCTCCGGGCACTCTCGTGCGTGGAGATGCTCGATGGCCTGCTGAGCCACCCTGTCGGCATTTGCCAGAAGGTCCTCTTCGTTGATATTTTCGTAGCCCATGGTGCGCGGAGGGGGGCAGTAACCGCGGCTTTTCGCATCGTTATTGCCCACAGCCCACGCCCGGTATTCCACGCCGGTGGTAACCACCTCGCTTTCGAGCACCGACCCCTCTGTGTTGGCAAACAGCTTCTGGTCCTTACGGAGCGTCATGTGGCCGACGGCCTTCTTAATTCCAGCGTGGCTCAGCAGTCTGCGGTTGATCTCCAAAAGAAGCCCAACCTTGCGGTCCACGTCCACTTCAAACGGATCGATTTGGTAAGGTGTGCGGAAAGAGGCAACCCGAGCCGGCTCGGGTACAAGCCGAACGGGCTTGATCAGCGCGCGGCCGCTCGCCTTAGCGATCTCCACTGCTTTTAAGGCTACGCGCTTAATCTCGTCCGCGGTTACGTTTCCACTGCCCGCAAATCCCCAAGCTCCATTCACCAAAACACGCACCCCGAAGCCCGTATCTTCGGAATCCGTAAGTTGGCTCACCCTATGATCTTCCGTAGAAATGCCCTGCCTCCGATGGGTAATAATGCGAATATCCGCATACTCCGCCCCACTGCTTGAGGCGACGTCAAGAGCCAATTGCGCCAGGTCTTTCATAGCTCTCCAATCCTATTGCAAAAGATGAAAACCGAAACCCAAACAGCAGTGGACTGCACGCTTAACCGCGTACGGCGAAAACCTCGGTTTACCTCAAGATATACCACTGCTGAATCAACAATTATTACAGGCCATAATGTGAGTTCTAGGCCCCACTAAAGCTTCCTTTTGGAGGGAATTCATTATGAACTATCAGAGAGTGCTTGTGTTCGGTGCTCACCACGACGATGAAATAACCATAGCCGGCACCATCGCCAAACTCAGCGCCGCAGGAGTGGAAGTTGTGGTAGCGATATACACAAACGGCTGCGAAGGCTACCCACGCCCGGAGATGAAAGACACCATCGTAGAGATGCGCCGCCGCGAGGCCGAAGAGTGCAACAAAGTGCTGGGGATATCCAGGCGGGTGTGCTTCGACCGGCCGGACATGGGCCTTGTTAACGATAAACAAACCCTTCAGGACACTATACGCCTAATCCGCGAGGTTCGACCGGATGCCGTATTTACCCACGGCCCGGAGGATCCGCACAGAGACCACGTGAACACATCGCTTATATCTACCGAAGCCTGCTGGCATGCCGGCGAACCCGTTGCGGCCGTACTCGGCCCGTCCTGGAAAACACCGCACCTGTACTACTACAAGGGCGTGGTTACAAAAAGGCTTCCCCAAGTGGTTGTAGACGTCACAGAGACGGCGTACAAACGTCCTTTGGCCCTTGCCACACAGGTGTCTCAGCACACATTGTTCGGCCGCACCGCGGAGGAGTTCCATCGAGAAGCGGAGCGCATCCGAACATCTGGCGAAAAGCACACGGAGCGCCTCTGGATCGCCGAAACCGTTGTGTTGAACGACTTCCTCCCGATGGGGTTGTAAACTCCTTAATTGTGTTAGGCGAGAACAGCTTACACGTGCCGAGACCAAACTCGTAAAATAAAAGGCGAGCTACGTTCTGGTGAAAAACACGTAGCTCGTAATTATTCTGGTGGCAAAGGTGTACCTTTCACGAGATGGTTCAGAAGCTTTGTCACATCTGCCACAGATATCTTACCATCCCTGTCAATATCTCCAACCCGAGTGGGATTCGGCGACTGCGGGGATTCTCCAAGTACACTCAAACGCAACAATAGTATCACATCCGAGATCGTAACCTCACCATCATTGTTCAAATCACCTGTGCGACACGGAGACGGATACAAAATCACCCGGTTGTTGCCTGTGTCGGCAATGTAAAGTTCACCATTGGGGCCGGTTGCCAAACCGTAAGGAGTGCCCCCAACTTGAAACCTGCCGCTTCCATTGGTTGCAACAACCGTCCATCTACCCGAGGGTGAACGTCGTTGTATGCGATTTCCTTCGCCTACGTAGAGAGTTCCGTCTGGCGCAATCGCAAGGCTTACCGGTCCGTTCACTTCACCATACCACTGTCCAGCCTTGGCAATCACTGTCCACTTCCCATCCGCACTGCGACACTGAATGCGATTGCCCTGCCAATCTGCGACGTAAAGGTTGCCCTGCTTGTCGACTACAATATCCATAGGAAAATCAACTTCACCTAGTCCTCTGCCGTGCTCTGCCAAAATAC
>JBMFPP010000227.1:0-4819 GCA_049969055.1 Armatimonadota bacterium
CGCCCCTCTCGCGTATCCGCTCAAAAAGGCGCTCTGTAAAGTGCAGTCCGGCGGTTGGGGCGGCGGCGGATCCCTCCTCGCGCGCGTAAATCGTTTGGTAGCGGTCGGGGTCCCTCAGCTCCTTTTTAATGTACGGAGGCAGGGGCGTGCGCCCGTACCGCTTTAACAGTTCGGGTACCGGGGCAGTCCCGTTGAATTCGACGATGCGGCCGCCGGCCTCCGTGCGCTCGCCGATTTTAATTTGTACTCCGTCATCCAACAGCACCACGCTTCCAGGGCGCGCACGACGCCCCGGCGATACCAAGGCCTCCCATCTGCGGTCGTCCAGCCTTTTGAGGAGCAGAATTTCGATGTCTGCTCCCGTGGGCTTTTTGCCTTCCAAGCGTGCGGGAATGACCTTGGAGTCGTTAAGCACCAGAACATCACCGGCTGTTAGATACTCCGGCAGATCGGAAAATATTCTGTGCTCCAGCTTGCTGGTGTTTCTGTGCAGAACAAGGAGTCTGGATGCATCGCGGGGATAGATCGGTTCTTGAGCTATAAGCTCCGAGGGCAGGTGATATTGAAAATCGGCCAACCGCATAAACCTTAACGTCGAAAAGCAGATACCAGCCACGCAATAAGCGTCAGCAGTGCGCTTATTAATATGCAGGTGGTTATCGGAAACGCGAAAGTGAAGTTGCCGCGCCGGTAAACGATATCGCCCGGCAGAAAGCCGTCGTGGCGGCCAAGCAGTTTGGATGCGCCCCACACGACCGCGCCCATTATCACCAAACCGATACCCAGTGCTATTAGAGCTTTTCCTATACTGCTCATACCGAAATCGCCCATTGGAGATAACCGCCGAAAGTTTTCCATTATCTCAACAATTGCTCACTTTAGCCGCGGTTGAAACCGGTTCTACGCAGGTCTTCGCTGTTTGAGGACGCGATTGGCGTCATCCAATTTTCGAACGGCGTGTTCCACCAGCTCTAAAGCGTCTCGCAAAGCTTTTCTATCGTCAGACTCCAATGCTTTTATGAGATCGTAAGAGGACTGCGACCACAAGCTGTAAGCGAGCATTCGATCGGCTTCAACCTCGTCCAGAACAGGGGAAGCCGAGTTTTCCATCAGCACAGCCCGCAGTCTGTCTGAAGCAAGCAGAGACTCTTGGAGAGCTTTATACATGCTGGTTCGAGACACGGTGCCGGCTTGCACACCGCGAACCCCGGACAAGATATCGTTGAGCAAAGCTCTTACTGTTTTGGTAAGCTCCGCCTCGTCGTCCGCAGACAATGCTGGCGGGCCGCGGTGGACGTAAGCACTACCGCAGGAAACAGCCGGCTGTCGTTCGTTGGCCGCTTCCACCACCCGCATCACAACCTGCGAGCGGTGGGATACTGCATCGGCGTAGCGCCCCCCGGAAGAATATGCGTCGGCCAGAATGCCGCGTGCCGCTGTGTCGTTCGGCAGTATGGCCAGCGCATCCATGGCCGCCAAAGCCGCTTCATCGAAGCGGCCCTGTTTGATAAGCAGTTTGGCCAGCGGCAGTAGCGCTTTGGGGTTCTTACCGGCCAGGGTGTACTCCTCCACAGCTTGAAGGGTTCTCCCTGCGGCCAAGCATATATCTCCCAGAAGCCGATGCGCCTCCGACGGCGCGTTCGGCACCGAAGCCGCCTGCTCTGCGGCTTTCAGCGCAGACGTCCACCGACCTCGTTCGGCCTCCATCTCTGCCAAGGCCATGAGAGCCGCTGAGTTTGACGGCTGCTGTCGAAGTGCCCGGCGGATTTCGTTTGCGGCCTCTCTGTTGCGGTTCACAGCACGTAGGGCTTTTGCATAGGCCAGACGGTACTCCACAGTGTTTGGCGACAGCGCAACGGCTGATGAAAGAGAATCCAAAGCGTCGATAGTGCAGTGCTTGCTGAGAAGTATAAGACCGCGCCGATAAAGGGCATCGGGTGTACTGGCCACAGCCTTCAGCTGTTTGGAAACCACCGAAGCTACGGCTTCGGGAGCCTGATCGTCCGCCGGCACGAATTCGACACCGCCGTTTACGGAGCTTGCCACCACGAAACCGCCGACAAGAGGTTTGCGGTCTTTACCAGGCGCTATCACAACCTCGGCGCCGAAGACCGTGCCAAGCGCGACCAATTCCTGCGGTGTTGGGCTTGGTCCCGGCTGTGATTTAAGCTGTCCCTCCGCAGAAGCCGCCGCTACTTCCGGAGAAGATGGATCGGCAAAGAGAACGAGGACTTTTGGATTGCTCTTTCGCACAGCCTCTGCGATATTCTGAACAAGCTGGGAAGAACCTGCCGACCAAAACAGTACGTACTGGTTGGTGCCCGGCATCTGCAAAAGCCGAAACCGCTCCGCACCCCTCACCGATGTTCCCGCGAAGGCAAGCATCACCGCAAGGACCGCCGCAAACAGCGGATTTTTAAGGAAAAACATGTTCGCAGTGGTGCGCATCGGTTTTCTTACAGCTTGGCTTCCACAAGCCTCAACCCTGTTTGGCAGGATGTTATCGCCCTCTGAGCAGCTTCGACATCGCGCCCTTCGGCAATCTGCTTCTGGTAAGCGTCTATGGCAAGCCGGAAGTACTCGGCGGCTTTAGCGTAAAGCCCTTGCCGTTCATAGTTTATGGCGAGGCGTTGGAGTTCGCAAGCCCTAATTCCTTCGCTTCCGGAGTCGCTGGGGCTTTTGGCTTCCGTACCGACCGTCTGGCGGTGGAACAGGGCTGCCGAATCGTTCTGGCTTTGCTTCTGCCGATTTGAGGGGGCCAGCGGAATTGGATCGTACCCAACGTAGGCGCGCCCCGGTCTGCGTGCGGTAGAGGAGTTTTGCCGTTCGATCAATCCATGCTTGGTTGGCGAAGCTTCTTGTGATTCTGCTGAGCTGTCTTTGGTTTTTTCAAGGGATGATTCTGCCCCGGATAAATCTTCCGGGTTTGCCGACCGGTGCTGTTTTGCGGACGAGTCCGGAACCGCATACAGATCCGCAGGCGGGGCAACCCCCTCCGGCTGTGCCGGCGGAAGCGCCGACGGCAACTGCGAAGGAGCGTAAGCAGCCGCAGGGCTGTCCTCTGCCTGCGGGGTGGTTGCCGCAGGGAACGAATGCGGCGCGGCAGTGTAGGCCGCCGGTGCCGACCGAGTGTAGGGTAGCAATCCAGGTGGATAGCTCTCCGGCGCAACCTGCTCTTGTTGTTTTGGTGCCAACTGTTCTCGGGCCGGCTTACCCGAGACATTCAATGCGAGGCCGATCACCAACACCAAGCCGGCGGCGGCCACGGCAAGGAGAAACGGCGTGTCTTTGCAGATGCGCAGGACTCTAGACGCAAATCCGGGGTGAACGCTGGCTGCCAAGATGCGTTCTAGGGTGGCTTTGTGGTAAACCGCATCGGGTTCGAACTGCACCGCTTTGCGCATATGCTCTTCGGCGGCTTCCACCTCGCCCTTTTGGAAGAGTATGACGGCGCGAACCAGGTGAGCCGACCACAGTTCGGGATTGATAGTGAGGGCGCTGTCTAACCCAAGCAGGGCGTCCTCCAAATTGCCTTCCAATAGGCGTTGAAAAGCAGCATGAACAAGGCGTCCGGCCGGCGAAACATCGTCGCGCAGGCGCACCTCCAGCGATACGCGCGCCGAGCGCGACGTGGAAGACCCAGGTTCAGCATCGATCAGCGGAACTCCGCAGGCCGAGCAGAATCTGGCGTTATCGCTGTTCTCCGCTCCGCAGTTAACGCACGGCAGCATCGCAGTTTCCCAACATCCGCCGCCAAAGCATTTTAGTAAATCACCTTGTTGAGAGGATATTCCACCAAACCTGTTGCGCCGGCGCGCTTCAGCTGGGGGACAAGGTCTCGCGCCGCTCTTTCCTCCAGAATCACCTCAAGGGCCACCCAATTTTCGTCCGCAAGATTGGATACGGTGGGGCGTTTGAGCGCCGGTAGGATGTCGAGAATTTTGGGAAGATCGTCGCGGCAAACGTTCATCTTCAAACCCACCATACCGACGGCATTGAGGGCGCCTTGCAGTAGCATGGCGATATTTTCCGCCTTGGCACGCTTCCATGAATCTTGGTAAGCATTTTTGTTAATGACAAATCTCGTGGATGACTCTAAGATCACCTGAACTATGCGGAGGCCGTGTGCCCGTAAACTGCTTCCGGTTTCTGTGTTCGCAACTATGGCGTCGGCCAAGTCGGGCACTTTCACCTCGCAGGCGCCCCAGGAAAACTCCACGTCGGCGTCCACTCCATGCTGAGCCAGCCATCGGCGCGTTAGGTTTACGTATTCGGTGGCAATCCGCTTGCCCTGCAGATCTTTCGGCTCGTTTATGGGGCTGTCATTAGGCGCGGCAAGCACGATTTTGATCGTGTGAAACTCGCGCTTGCCGTATACCAAATCGGCTACCTGTACTAGGTCGTCGGCGGCGTCGTTATCAACAATCCAATCCCAACCTGTAAGGCCGCAATCAAGAACCCCCTGGAGGACATAGCGGGGGATCTCCTGCGGTCTGATGAGCAAAGCGTCTATTTCAGGATCGTCGCAAGTCGGCACGTAAGAGCGACTGCTGTCAACCCTGAACGAAAAGCCTGCCTTGCGGAAAAGATCGAAAGTAGCGTCCTGAAGGCTTCCTTTGGGCAAACCTATTCTCAGCTTCAATGCAATAAACTCCGGGGGAAATAGAAAGTGTAAACTGCACAAAACCCCGCCTGGACTGTGTAAACCGGCGGGCAGTTCGGTTGATATTATACTGTATTGCTGTATGAGGGTCAACGCCGCGGGGCGGCTGTGATTATTTGGGAGGTTCTTACCGCCGGCGCCTCTCTGTTTCGGTAG
>JBMFPP010000228.1:0-4774 GCA_049969055.1 Armatimonadota bacterium
ATGTGATGCTGTCCAGATTGATTTTTTAAGGAGACTCGAAAATGCGCTACGGATTTCAAGGAACGCCGAGGCCGGCCGGCGGGTTTGAGCTTTTCTCTTGGTTTTTCATGCGGATCAGCGGAGGCCTTTTGATAGTACTCGTTTTGGGACATCTTGCTGTGATGCATTTGATAACAGGCGTGCACAAAATCAACTATGATTTCGTGGTTCAAAGGTTCCGAAATCCGGTGTGGCGCACTTGGGATTTCGCAATGCTCCTTTTGGCGCTTCTGCACGGAACAAATGGTTTGCGCATCGTAATCGAAGATTATGTCCAAAGCAAGAAGTGGCGCTTGGCGGCGGTAACTGCTCTCGGTGCGGTTTTGTTTGTGGTTATCATTATGGGCCTTCTGCCGATTCTCACGTTCGTGCCGGCCGGCGCCGGCGGTATGGAGGTGGTGCAGTATGGTCCATAGGCATGATGCGGTGATTGTTGGCGCCGGAGGGGCCGGCTTGATGGCCGCCCTGCAGTTGGCCGGCAAAGCCGACGTAGCAGTTGTCAGCAAGCTGTACCCGATGAGGTCGCACACCGGCACCGCCCAGGGAGGAATAGGCGCCGCCCTTGGCAACACAGAGCCGGACTCCTGGGAGTGGCACATGTTCGATACCATCAAAGGCGGTGATTACCTGGTGGACCAGGATGCGGCAGAGGTGCTGTGTGCCGACGCTGTGGAAGTGGTCTACTTCTTAGAGCACATGGGCCTGCCGTTCAACCGAACGCCGGACGGGAGGATCGATCAGCGCCGCTTCGGCGGCCACACAAGGGAGTTCGGTCAGGGACCCGTGCGGCGCTCCTGTTACGCCGCCGACCGCACCGGCCACATGATCCTCCAAACGGAATTTCAGCAGTGCATACGCCGCGGCGTTAAATTCTACAACGAATTTCACGTGGTTGACGTCCTCATCGAGAACGGGCGCTGTTGCGGGGTGGTGGCCATCGAGCTGGCAACAGGCGAACTGCATATCTTCCACGCCAGGGCCGTAATGCTGGCCACCGGCGGCTTCGGCCGCATGTATCAGGTTACAAGCAACGCACACACTCTAACTGGCGACTGCGTTGCCCAGGTTTTCAGACGCGGGGTTCCTTTGGAGGATATGGAGTTCTTCCAGTTCCATCCCACAGGGATCTACAAGAAGGGCATACTGATCACCGAAGGAGCTAGGGGCGAGGGCGGCGTGCTTATCAACGGCCTCGGAGAGCGCTTCATGGAAAAGTACGCGCCCACGATGAAAGACTTGGCCCCGCGCGATATGATCTCGCAGGTAATCTACAAGGAGATTCGCGAGGGGCGCGGTGTGGACGGCAAAGATTATGTGTATCTGGACCTCACGCACCTGGATCCGCAGGTGATTGAACGCAAGCTTCCGGATATTGCGGACTTCGTGAGGACTTACCTTGGCATAGATCCCACCCGAAAGCCCATTCCTGTCCAACCAACAGCCCACTACGCTATGGGGGGAATTCCCACAGATATCCAAGCACGCGTGGTTATCGACGAGCACAACACTCCTCTGCCAGGACTTTACGCCGCCGGAGAATGCGCCTGCGTCTCGGTGCACGGCGCCAACCGCCTCGGCACCAATTCGCTTGTGGACATTATTGTGTTCGGCCGAAGAGGCGGTCAGCAAATGTTGGAAGACCTCAGAGAGCTAGACTTTGTGCCCCTCCCAAATGAGCCGGAAGCCCGCGCACGGGAGGAAATCGAGCATTTCAGAAGCAGCAGCGGCACGGAGTCTGCACACGCTATAAGAGAGCGCATGCAGTCCGTTATGATGGAGAAATGCGGAGTCCTGCGCTCTGCGGAAGGGCTGCAGGATGCTCTTCGCGCTATCCAAGAGCTTAAGAGCTGTTACCGCAGTGTGCGGCTTACAGACCGCGGCAGGCAGTTCAACATGGAGCTCCTGGAGGTTTTGGAGCTGGGGTATCTGCTGGATCTGGCCGAGGTAACGGTTACCGCCGCCATAGCGCGTCAGGAAAGCCGGGGGGCGCACTTCCGCGAAGACTTCCCAGCCCGGGACGACGCAAACTGGCTCAAGCATTCTCTTGCATACCGCACTGACGGCGGCATTAAGTTGGCCAGCAAGCCGGTGCGCATCACCCGGTTTGAACCAAAAGAGCGCAAGTACTAGGGGTGATCAGACGCCATGAGGATAACCCTGAGGATAAAAAGATACAACCCAGAGGTCGATAAGCGACCCCACTGGGAGCAGTATGAATTTGATATGGACCCAACAGACCGCGTGCTGGATGCTCTTCAGTACGTTCAGTGGAAGATAGACGGATCCCTAGCTTTCCGGAGGTCGTGCGCCCACGGCATCTGCGGTTCGGATGCAATGCGCATAAACGGCGTAAACCGCCTGGCTTGCAAGGTCTTGGTGCAGGATGTGGCTCCGCGCATCTCTGTGGAACCAATCCGCGGCTTCAAAGTGCTGAAAGATCTGATTGTGGATATCGAGCCTTTTTTGGAAAAATACCGCCAGGTTCTGCCTTACCTCATCAACGACGAGCCCCCGCCCGAAAAAGAGCGCCTGCAAAGCCCGGAGGAGCGGGAGAGATTCGACGATACCACGAAATGCATCCTGTGCGGTGCGTGCACAACAGCCTGCCCCGTGTTCTGGTACAACAGCGAATACCTAGGGCCGGCGGCAATTGTTGCGGCCCACCGCTTTGTTTTCGACAGCAGAGACCGCGGCGCGGAAGAAAGATTGGCAATCCTAGCTCAGAAGTCCGGCGTGTGGCGCTGTAGAACCATTTTCAACTGCACCGAGGCGTGCCCAAGGGGCATAGACGTTACGAAAGCCATAGAAGAGATCAAAAGGCAGATAGTGCTGGACCGATTCTAGCTTTCTCGGCAGGTGCCGGTCGAAAAGAGGCTGAAGGTATTGGGGGACTTCACATGAAGCGGTTGTATGTGGCGGCAACGCGTCAGAACGATGGCAAAACCGTGGTCTCGCTGGGGCTGATCCGGGCGTTTAAAAAGCGAGTGAATAGAGTTGGCTACATCAAACCTGTTGGTCAGCACTATCTAATGGTAGATGGTGCTAAAATAGATAAGGACGCAGTTCTTATGAAGCAAGCATGCGGCCTGGAAGGAAATCTGGAGGCAATGAGCCCTGTGGCGGTTCCGCGCGGCTTTACAGAGAGCTACATCTTGAACCCAAGAAAGCAGGAGCTGGTAGACGCGATCTTATCTGCCTACCAAGAGGTCTCCTCCAACGCAGATATAACCATCATCGAGGGAACCGGCCACGCCGGCGTTGGCTCTGTGTTCGACATGGCTAATGCCGATGTTGCCAAACTTTTGGACGCCCCGGTGCTTCTCGTGTCCTGCGGCGGTATCGGCAGACCGATCGACGAAATAATGCTGAACAAAGCCTCTTTCGACCAGGCTGGAGTGGAAATAATAGGGTGCGTTCTTAATAAGGTAACTCTAGACAAGTATGATAAGGTGAAAGAATTCGCCGCTAAAGGATTGGAGCGAAAAGGCTTGAGACTGCTGGGTGTAATTCCATACGACGATGTGCTTTCGAGCCCAACTGTTGAGCAGATACTTACCGATGTAGAAGGAGAACTTTTAAGCGGCGGGCAGGGACTGCGCAACCGCGTATCGCGGATTATCATCGGCGCCATGCCGCCCCACGAAGCGCTAAGCTACTTTGGGAAGGACGTACTGCTGATAACCCCAGGCAACCGCGAGGACTTGATACTTGCCGCTATGAGCTCCTGCGTGGTGGGTATTGGGCGCGAACAGTGTGTCTCCGGTATTGTTCTCACCTGCGGGGTACGCCCGCACCCAACAGTTATGAGCCTGATAGAACGAACTTTTATCCCCGTGATTTTAGTTCCCGATGACACATTCTCGGTTGCCACCAAGATAAGCAACCTAATTGTGAAACTACGCCCAACGGACCGTCGGAAGCTTGCGCAGGTGGAGCATTTGGTGGAAAACTATGTTGATCTAGATGGCATTTGGCGCCTTCTAGAGGAGCGCCAGGGAGGTGCTCCCAGAGTCTCTCCGCATCCCCCTGTGTCCAGCTCCACAGCACCATCCCCATAAGCCATGCGGAATCTCGAAACTGGTTCTGGTCTTTTAAACGCGCTCTGCACAAAATCTATAAGTCTTTCAATTTTGCCCAAGCGTTCGAGCCGCGCCGCCGGCCTGGCCTTGGACATTTTGGAAGAAGAGTTCTCCCTCCCAATGGATAGGGAGAGGGTTCCCATATGCACGGGAATTGTGCTCCTCTCCGCCGATTTGGGCCCGGCAGATGCAGAGCGAACAGCACGCCTCGCAAGCGGTATGGAGGTCCTGTGGCGAAGCGTGATGGCGCAGAAGCACGCGGCGGAACAGGCCGCTCTGCTGAGCAACATTTTAGCTGCCGACCATGCTCTGGCGCAAGTGTTCTCCATGTTCATCGCAGATGGTGACCGGGAGGTTATGCTTAGCACAGCGCGGGGGGCCGTTGCGCTAGCAGAAGGTGTTCTGGCCGAAAGCACTTCCAATGCAGGTTTGAAAGATATTGCACGCGGCGTGTCCGAATACTTCGAAGCATGTTTCAGAGTTGGCGCGCGGGCTGCAGGTGTTCCAGACCCGCCCCTGAGCGAGCTTGGCAAAGTAGTCAGAGCGGCTGGAGCAGCGATGTGCCTGGGCACCCCTTTATCCTTGCCGCAAAAGCGGTTTCAGAGAGGTTCTTTAGAAGAAAAGCTTTTGGAAAAGGTGCTGGAGCTGTCTCGAAT
>JBMFPP010000229.1:0-4722 GCA_049969055.1 Armatimonadota bacterium
GCCTGCGTCTAACAGATACCCGAGCGAAGCGTTTTTCACTCGGGTATTACGTTGGCAATCTATCAAAAAATACATTAATAGGGGGATTTTTCAGCCCTATGCCTAAGATGAAAACCAGAAAGGGAGCGGCAAAACGGTTCAAAATCACCGCCACCGGAAAGATCCTGCGCCGATGCTCCCACCAAAACCATAAAATGAAGCAGACCGACTCCACTAAACAGCGCCTCAGCCTCGGCGACGAGGTGAAGGGTGCCTTCGCCAAACGAACACGCAGAATGCTTTGTATTGGGGTAACTAGATAAGATGAGCCGTGTTAAACCAGGAGCAGTAACGCATAGGCGCCACAGGAAAATCCTGCTTCAGGCCAAAGGCTATCGCGGCGCACACAGCAAGCTTTACAAGCAGGCCAAAGAAGCCGTCCAACACGCAAAGCAGTATGCCTACCGAGACCGTCGAACCAGAAAGCGCGACTTCCGCAGGCTCTGGATAACGAGAATCAACGCCGCCTGCCGCCTAAACGGAATTACTTACAGCCGCTTCATACATGGGCTTCAGCAGGCCGGCGTCGAGGTTGACCGCAAGATTCTCGCTGACATTGCCGTGCGCGACCCAGAGGCTTTTCGCCAGCTGGTGCAAACGGCCGCTGCTTAATCCGCGGGCACCTGCCTACAACGGCAGGCGAAAGAAGATATGAGCATCGATCCGGAAAGCGTTCGACGCGAAGCCGAGGAGCGTATCTTAGCCGCCTCTTCGGTTCAGGAACTCGAAGAGGTTGAAACGCATTTCCTCGGTCGCAAGGGGGTTGTTACTCAGCTTCTGCGCTCGCTTGGCTCTCTGCCTCCAAATCAGCGCCCTGCTTTCGGTCGACAGGTCAACGAAGCAAAACAGGCCCTTCAGGAGCTGGTGGAAAAGCGCCGGGCAGAGCTTGCGCGAATTGAGCTCGAAGCCAGGCTTCAGGAAGAGCGCGTGGATGTTACACTGCCCGGCCGCACCTTCCGCACCGGCCGCTACCACCCAATAAATGCCACCATCGACGAAATCCGCAGGGTTATGGTTGGCCTGGGTTTCGAATTCGTGGAAATGCCCGATGTGGAACACTACCGCTTCAACTTCGAAGCCCTCAACTATCCTCCAGACCACCCCGCCATGGACGAGCAGATGTCGTTCTACATCGACGACGGAGTCCTGCTTCGCACCCAAACCACATCGGCCCAAGGGCGCGTTATGCCCCACCGCCAGCCTCCTTTCCGCATTGCGGTTGTGGGCAGATGCTACCGATATGAAACCGTTGACGCCACCCATAACCACACGTTCTACCAAGTCGATGGATTCATGGTGGACAGGGTTGTGACGATGGCGCATCTTAAAGGCACTCTCGACGCCTTCAATAAGGCTGTCTTCGGCCCAAACGTGAGAACGCGCTTCAGACCCGACTACTTCCCGTTCGTAGAGCCCGGGGCCGAAATAGCCATAAGCTGTGTCTTCTGCGACGGCCTGGGTTGTCGAATCTGCAAAGAAACCGGCTGGCTTGAACAGGGCGGCTGCGGTCTTATACATCCCAACGTTCTTCGGTGGTGCGGCATAGACCCCGACGCCTGGAGCGGCTATGCTTTCGGCCTCGGCATTGAACGTATGCCGATGCTGAAGTACAGCATAGATGATATTCGCCTGTTTTACGACAACGACGTGCGCTTCCTGCGGCAGTTTTAAATACCGCCCCGCAAAGAGGGTTGAACAATGCGGCTTCCCGTAGATTGGCTGAAGGAATACGTGGACATCACTATATCGGATGAGGAGCTGGCAGAACTCCTTACAATGTCCGGCTCTGAAGTAGAAAGCCGCCAAAACGGCGTCTTCGAGGTTAAAGTCACTCCCAACAGGGGCGATACCCTCTCAATCTTGGGAATGGCCCAGGAGGTTGCCGCCCTCACCCGACAAAACGTCCGCAGGCCCGAGCCGTGCATCCACGAAGACGGCGAAAAGCGCGAAAGTTTCGTCAAAATAAACATCGAAGCGCCGGACCTCTGCGCCCGATACGCGGCCAGAATGGTTACCGACATTCGCGTTGGGCCGTCTCCGGAGTGGATTCAGAAACGCCTGATAGCTGCCGGAATGCGCCCCATCAACAACGTGGTGGACATCACAAACTACGTGATGCTCGAGTTCGGCCAACCGCTTCATGCGTTCGACTACGACCTTCTGTCGGAGCGTACAATAATAGTGCGCAGAGCACGCCAAGGCGAGTCTATCGTCACCCTCGACGGCGTATTCCGACAGCTCAATCCAGAAATATTGGTTATAGCCGACGCTCACCGTCCCGTCGCTGTGGCCGGCATCATGGGCGGTGCTGAAACCGAGGTTTCAGAGGGAACCCGGCAGATCCTGCTGGAGTCAGCCCACTTCGATCCGCTTTGCATAAGGCGAGGAAGCAAGCTTCTAGGGCTTACAACTGAGGCATCCTACCGCTTCGAGCGGTGGGTTGACCCGTCCGGCGTGGTAAGCGCCCTGGACCGAGCCGTCCAGCTCATGAGGGACCTGGGAGTCGGACGAATTGTACCGGGCGTTGAAGACTGCTACCCTCGAAAGTATGTTCCCATCACCATCCATCTCAGGCCACAGCGGTGCAATGAGGTACTGGGAACCGACCTTGAGCCGTCTCTCATGCGCGAAGCCCTTACATCCCTCGGCTTGGAAGTACACGGCGAGGATCCCTTCGAAGTAACAGTTCCAACTCGAAGGGCCGATCTCAAAGCTGAGATCGATCTTATCGAAGAGGTAGCCAGAATCGTCGGCTACGACTGTATTCCCTACGAACTGCCGAAAGATGCTTTGATCGGCAGGCATTCCGATTGGCAGCTCACCAGCGACCTCATCCGAGAAACGCTTGCAAGAGCGGGCCTGTACGAAGCCGTGAGCCACAGCCTTACAGACCCGGCGCTTGTATCTCACTTCTACACCGGCCGAACCATACGACTGCGCAACCCCGTAAGCGAAGAGTTTTCCATACTCCGCCCGAGCTTAATACCAACCCTTACTGCCGCCGCTCAGCTCAGCGCCCGCCGCGGAACCAGGGATGTTGCGCTGTTCGAGGTCGGCAAGATTTTCCTACCGGGAGATGAAGGCGTGCAGGAAAAACACTCTGCCGCCGCACTGATAACCGGTACACTCATGGGAGGACGCTGGAACCTGAAGCCGGCTCCACTGACGGCGGACTTCTTCCTCTGCAAAGGTATTGTCGAGGAACTGTTGGGGGTCTTTAATATCCAGCATGCTTCCTTCGAACCCTTTGCCAAGCCGGGAATGCACCCGGGCAGAACCGCTCGGGTGTGCATCTGCGGCGAAGAGGTCGGCTTCTTAGGCCAGATACACCCGGAAACAGAAAAGCTTTTAGAGCTCCCCGGTCCAACTTACGTGTTCGAATTAGATCCGGATTCTCTCTCCCGCCATTCGTGCAGGAGAACATACACGCCACTGCCTAAATTTCCGGCAGTCACCAGGGATATAGCTGTTGTGGTAGACGAAAGTACACCGTCTGCTGCAGTTCGCAGTGTAATCCTGCGGGCCGGCGGCAAGCTGGTGGAATCCGTCGAGCTTTTCGACCTCTACCGCGGCCCGAACCTGCCTCCGGGGAAGAAGAGCGTTGCTTTCTCGGTGGTACTGCGCTCTCCAGATGCCACCTTAACCGACGATCAGGCAGACGCCGTCTTGGAGAACATCCGCACAGCTCTAACCCGTGAAGTTGGCGCTTCGTTCAGATAGATCCTGCCGCCTGCGGCAGATTTGGCTAGAATAGGTAAACCCCATGTTGGTGCGTGTGGCCGCTGTCGCCGTGGTCACGATAGGTTTAGCGCTCCGCATCTACGGTATCGATTGGAGCCTGCCAAATCCTGCGCACCTCTTCTCTTACCATCCGGACGAAATCCTGGTTGTGGGTGCCGCGCGCAATGTCGATATCCCCCACGGCCGCCTGAATCCGCATTTCTTCAACTACGGAAGCCTCTACATATACCTGATTTCACTACTGTTCCCTCCCGCCAGAGCCGCTTTTGCCAATTCGCTCTTCACCGATTATCTCGCCGCCAGGCTTCTAGCCGCACTGCTTGGCACCGCCACCATTTACACAACCTACCTAATCGGGAAACGGCTTGGCAGGGCAAGGAATGGGCTCGCGGCGGCGGCTGTGATGGCATTTATGCCGCTCCACGCTGTGCACTCCCACTACGCGGCTGTAGATGTTCCGGCAACTTTTTGGGTCTCGTTAAGCCTGCTTGGCGCAGTAGCCGCTGTAGAAAGCAGAAGGGCACGGTGGTACGTGCTCTCTGGCATTGCGGCGGGATTTGCGGCCGCAACCAAATACAACTGCGGCTTGGTTGTCTTATCCATTTTAACCGCCCACATTCTAAGCTGTATCCGCGAAAGAAAATCCCAAAACCTGCGTGCTTGGCATTACTTGGGATTACCAGCCCTGGCGCTCGTATGCACAGCCGCGGCGTTCCTCCTCGGCACCCCCGGAGTGCTTATCGCCACTAATGAATTCTGGCGCGACTTCAGCTACGAAATGCGCCATACAAGCACTGGTCACGGGTTGGTGTTCGTAGGCACCGGAAGCGGGTGGTGGTATCACCTCAGTCACAACCTGCGCTACGGATTAACCGCTCCACTGTTGGTACTTTCCATCTGCGGAGCGGCATATCTTGCATGGAAAAGGCGCCCCGCAGAAAC
>JBMFPP010000230.1:0-4703 GCA_049969055.1 Armatimonadota bacterium
CCGTAGTTCTTACGGTGGTGACCAAGGACGTTAGAACCAAACGCGAGTATATTCCGCCTCCGGTGGAGAAGATACCAAGCCCCAAAATGTACAAAGGAAAGCAGATTGTTGTGCAGCCAGGGCGCTGGGGGGTTCGAGAGGTGCGGTTTGTTAGAATATGTGAGAACGGGGTTCCAGTTTCGGTAGTGAGAGAAGGGGTTAGGGTTATCTCCGAGCCGAAGAGGCGAGTGGTGATAGTTGGGACACTGCCGCGAAGATAAGCTGTTGGATCCCGCCGCGCGCCGGCTACAGGAGATTCATGGGGTCCACGTCCACCATCAGTTCGCTGCGGATATCCTCCGGGAGGCGGTCGATGGCCTGCAAGATTTTGGAGAGAATGCTGTGGTTTGGGGCTTTTACCAACAAGTGCCATCGGTAGCGAGATTTGATGCGCTCTATTGGAGCGGGTGCAGGACCGAGCAGTTGGACAGCGAGTCCTTCTGCAGACGCAGATTCTCTCAGGGCTTTGGCGGCGGCTTTGGCTCGGCCTTCAGCGGCGTGGGGCATGATGTCGGCGGAGAGGATATTGGCCAAAGTGGAAAACGGCGGGTACAGCAGTTCTCTGCGGAAGGAGATCTCTTGCTGGTAGAAGCCGAGATAATCGTGGGCTGAGGCGGCTTTCAGACTGTAGTGCTCTGGGTTAAAGGTTTGAACTATCACCTCGCCTGGATCATCGCCGCGGCCGGCTCTTCCGCTTACTTGGGCCATCAGCTGGAAGCATCGCTCGGAAGCGCGAAAGTCCGGCAGGTTCAGAGCAACGTCGGCCGCGACGACTCCCACCAAGGTAACCCCCGGGAAATCCAGTCCTTTAGCGATCATTTGGGTGCCTATTAGGATGTTGGCCTCTCTTTCTCGGAATCGCTTCAGCATCAGGTGGTGGGAGTCTTTTCTTGTGGTGGTATCGCTGTCCATACGCAGTGGGCGGGCAGTTGGGAACAAGCGCCGAACCTCTTCTTCGACGCGTTCGGTGCCCAATCCAAAGCAGCGGATTCGGGTTCCGGAGCAGGATGGGCACTTTGTTGGTGGGTTTGTGCGGTAGTTGCAGTGGTGGCATTGGAGCTTTCTTGCGGATGCGTGGTAAGTGAGAGAAACACTGCAGTTTGGGCAACGTGCAGTGTATCCGCAGTCTCGGCACAAGACGAAGTTCGAGTAGCCGCGGCGGTTTATGAAGAGGATGACCTGCTGGCCCCGATCCAGCCTTTCGGCAACCGCACCGCGGAGGCGTTCGGACAGAATGGAGGAGGGGCTCTGGCGCATGTCCACCAGCTCCACTTTGGGAAGAGGTCTGTCGTCGATGCGGCGCGGCATGCTGAGGAGCTTCAGGTGGCCTTTTGTGGCCCAGTAGAAGGTTTCAACTGCCGGGGTGGCGCTTCCCAGCACTAAAGAGGCTCCACACAGAGATGCCCTGCGCGCGGCAACATCTCTGGCGTGGTATCTGGGGGTGGACTCCTGCTTGTAAGAAGGATCGTGCTCTTCATCAACCACGATTAAGCGGAGGTTCTGCACGGGCGCAAACACTGCCGATCTGGGTCCGATAACAACAACCGCTTCGCCGCGGCGTATGCGCGTCCACTCGTCGTAGCGTTCGCCGTCAGATAGGCGGCTGTGGAGGACAGCGGCGGACCTTCCAAACCTGTTTTTCACCGCATCTAGCATCTGAGCCGTGAGCGATATTTCCGGCACTAGGATGATGGAGCCTCCGCCTTGGCATGCAACTTCTTCTGCGGCGCGAAGATAAACCTCTGTTTTTCCGCTGGCTGTGACACCGTGAAGCAGGAAGCGTTCCGGCAACCCCCGGCCTATGCTTGCCAGTATCGGCGCGATTGCCCGTCGTTGGTCTTCTGTTAGGGTGTGTTTTGGAGTCGGCCTTGCCGGGCGTGGAAACGGGTCTCGCGGAACTTCAACCTCGCATGCTTCTGCCAGGCCGCGCTTGAGCACCCCTCGAATGACAGAGGAGCTTATACCCAGCTTCTGAACGAGCTCCGACTGCGGAACCGGTTTCTCGGAGCTCTGCAGTTCCCTTAAAAGAGAAACTTGCTTTTCTGATGCGGCGCTTGCAATGAGGCTGTTTACATCGGCGTTTTCCGGCAGTTTCAGTGCTTTTCGCAGTTTGGGACGAACGCGCGGCGGCAGCAATGTGTATTGGTCGCTGACTAGGCCTTTTTCTTTCAGTGAGCGCAACACCTGCGCCGGATTGCGCACGATGATTTGAAACTCTTGGTAGGTTATACAGCCGCCGGAGCTTTTCAGTCTGTCAACAACTGCTTTTTGAGCCTGAGTTAGCTTGACTGAGGCTGTTTCACCAGTTAGGACAATACTCCGCTGTATCTGAGAAGCAACAATCGACGGCACCACACAGTGCAGTGAGTCGGCGGCGCCGCATTTCCATCTATGGGCCATCCAAAAGATGAGCCTGCACAGGGGCACGTCGAAAAAGGGGTCTGCATTGACCAGGGAAATGATGGTGTGGAGCTGGCGGCCTTCCGGGCGGGGAGCATTGGTATCCGTCACGAACCCCAGCAGTTTTCGCCCCGCGAACGGCACGAGCACGCAGGAGCCGATGGAAACTTGCTCTGCTAGCGAAGCCGGAACCGTGTAAGTGAACGGCTGCGGCAGGTTGGGCGCATCTGTATCGACCAAGACGGCTACAAGCGGCTCTTCGGAAGAGGTTCCGTTTGGATGTTGGGATTGATTTAGCGTTTCCATACGGCTTTGTGCAGGTTGAAGGCCGGCTGTTTCAGGTCAGCGGTTCGCCGAGGTAAGCTTCTATGACTCTTGGGTCGGTGCGTATCTGTTCTGGCGGGCCTTCTGCAATCATTTCTCCGTAGTCTAGGACGTAAACCCTCTGGCAAATACCCATCACAAACCGCATATCGTGTTCGATTAGGAGTATTGTCAGATCGAATTGGTCGCGGATTTGGTGGATAAGCTGCATAAGTTCGCTAGTTTCGCGGGGGTTCATACCGGCCGCCGGCTCGTCGAGCAAAAGCAGGTGCGGTTTGGCCGCCAGCGCTCTTGCTATTTCAAGGCGCCGCTGTTGCCCATACGGCAGTGATGAAGCAAGCTCGTTGCTGAGGTGCTCCAGGCCGAAGACTTTCAGGAACCTGAACGCTTCTTCGGAGATAACTTGTTCCTGCCGTGCGGAGCCGAACGTGTGAAATATTGATCCGAGGAAATTCGGCCTCAACCGCGTGTGGAGGGCGACGCGGACGTTGTCCAGCACTGTGAGGGCGGGGAACAGGCGTATGTTCTGGAAGGTGCGCACCACACCGAGGCGTGCCATTTGGAAGGCGCTTTTGCCGGTTACGTCATGTCCGTTGAGGAAGATGCGTCCGGAGTCCGGGCGGTAAACGCCCGTGATAAGGTTGAAAATTGTGGTCTTTCCGGCGCCGTTTGGGCCGATTAAACCCACCAACTCGCCTTCGTTCAAAGATAGGTTCACCTGCTTTACGGCGACCAACCCCCCGAAAGACTTGGTAACGTTTTCCAGGCGCAGAACGGTTTTCACGTTTTTGCTCTCCATCGCCAGCGCAGAAAGGCGGATCGAACCTGTTCCCAGCTGAGCTCTCGGCGTCCCATTATGCCCTGGGGACGAAGGAGCATGAGGGTTATGAGTAGCAAAGAGTAGAGAAGCATTCTCACGGCGGCCGCTGCCCGAAGCAGTTCTGGCAGAAGTGTAACGATTACGGCACCTGCAACGGCCCCGCTGGTGCTTCCCATGCCCCCCAGTATCACCATTATGATAATCTCAAAAGAGCGGATGAACCCGAAAGAAGAGGGGTTCAGGTAGGTGTCGTAATGCGCATAAAGTGCTCCGGCTACTGCGGCCAGGGAACTGCTTAGCACGAAGGCCGCCACTTTATACCGCACGGTGTTTATACCGAAGGCCTGTGCGGCAACCTCATCTTCGCGGATAGCCATAAGGGCGCGTCCATGTGTGGATGTTACCAAGTTGCGGGAAAGAGCAATTGTTCCCAGTGCTGTGCACCAGACCCAGAAGAAGCTTGTGAGATATGGAATTCCCGAGAACCCCCGCGGTCCGCCAACAGCGTCTACGTTGAGAATGATGATTCTGATGATTTCTCCAAAGCCAAGGGTGACTATGGCAAGGTAGTCACCGCGGAGGCGAAGGGAGGGTATACCCACTAAGAAGCCTGCTATTCCGCCTGCCGCGCCGCCTACTATCACAGCGGCTAATATCCAAAGGGTGCCTAGGAAGCCGCCGTGTGGGTATCCCATGACGTAGTAAGTCAAAGCGGCAGATGTATAAGCACCTACAGCCATAAACCCGGCGTGGCCTATTGAGAACTGGCCGGCTAATCCGTTCACGAGGTTCAGGCTTACGGCCAGAGTTATGTTAATGCCGATGAGCATAAGTATTCGGAATGCGTACGGGCTGAAAAGCTCTCGGTTGGACAGCAGAGGATCCAGACATGCGAGGGCCAGCGCTACGGCCGCAATGGTTAGCACGGCCCTGAGGAACGTACGAGCTCCCCCACTCGACCGTGAAGGCTTCAGATCAGCCGTTTCTGCCGCAAGCTGTGGCATAATTCTTCCCGAGAAACGCGACGCAACAACCGACTTTCGGCGTCGAAATGAAACCGGTGTTAGACCTTTTCCACGGTGCCGGTACCAAGAAGACCTGTCGGCCGCAGAAACAGTAT
>JBMFPP010000231.1:0-4681 GCA_049969055.1 Armatimonadota bacterium
ACCGGTAAACAAAAACCACCCTGGAGAAAAACTCAGGCACAAAAGTGGAATTAACCACACGGCATACCATGGGTAAACCGTGTGGCTGAGCAGGAACAGCGCCCCCACCGACGCCGTAACGCGCCCCGCCAAATCCTCCAGCCCCAAGGTCGGCTTCACCGCCATGCGCCCAACAACCACCAACAGCGCCGCCGCGGCTATCATCCGTGTAAGCTTCGTGTGGTCCTTGGTAAAGTGCTGGAGAAGCTGGTTTGTCCAATCAAACAAGCTGGCGTTTCTTATTCGATTTTTCATGTACTGCTCCAGCCCCTGCATTATCACGCCGCCGCCCCAGTACAAAGCCACAAGCGGCACCACCGCCAAAGCCACAAACCCCAAAAACACCAGTGGCCTTCTGCGCGCAAAAATGGGAACCGCCGCGGCAACATATCCCTTTGCCATAATCGACAGCCCCACCAAAAAGCCCGCCAAGGCCGAAAACCTGCCCCCGTCCTTTCGGCTCAGCTCCAAACCGGCGGCGAGCACGGCGGCCGTCATCAGCATTATCCCCAAAGCGTCTTGGTGGCCGCTGCCGGCTATCTCCATCACCACCAGCGGATGCCAAGCGTATATCAGCGCCAAACTCTGCGGCTTGCCCGCAACCCTCAAAAGCCAGAACACCAGTCCAAGTGTAACCAAATCCAACAGCACAAAAGCCGTTTTGTAAGCAAACACCCTTTCTCCAGCAATCCTGTTTACCGCCAAGAAGAAAGACTGCGACAGCGGCGGGTACATGGTGACCATCTTCTTGTGGTTTATAGTGTCCCAATACCAAGTTCGATAGGGTCTCATCTCGCGGGCAATGGGCGGGTATCTATATGGATTCATCCCAAGTGCGTTTATGCGGCCGTCCCACAAATACCGATATATGTCGGTGGAAAGCGACGGAGGCTGTACCAAAGCCGCCAGACGGCACGCCAAAGCCACCGCGATTATCACCCAAAGTACGGGTTTTCCATCCCACCTGCGCTTAAGCACCAAAAACACCGCGGCGCAGTAAACCGCAAAGCACGCGCCGAACACGGGAACGTAGTATTCGGGGTATTTGTACAGACTTTGCGGTAGCCGCCCAATCAGGACGATGCCCAACACCAGCAAGCCGCCCAGAATACCGAGAACTCCCATCTGCATGCGAAAGCTTTTCACTTAGGCTGTTCCCCCTCCAGCTTCAGCATCGCCAAACCGCCTATCAGCCACATTGGAACAAGAAACCACTCCCCTTATGCACCTTCGAGCTTTATGTTCATTTCGCAGTGTTATTCCGGCCTTGACTGCACAACCACCGCCACGGCGTATGCCGCTATTGCCTCCTGCCTGCCGACAGAGTCGAACCCCTCGTTGGTTTTGGCCTTAATCCCTATGGAATTTTCCGGCAGCTCCAAAATCCTAGAAAGCTTCTCTTTCATAACGGGAACATAGGGCGCCAATTTAGGACGCTCCGCCACTATGGTGATATCAACGTTTGCAATGCGCCATCCGCCCTCGGCAAGCAGGCGCACCACTTGTTCCAACAGCTTCGCGCTGGATGCGCCGGCGTACTTCGGATCCGTATCCGGGAACAAACTGCCGATATCCGGAAGGCCGGCCGCACCTAACATGGCATCCATCAGTGCGTGCAGAGGGGCATCTGCGTCGGAGTGACCAAGAAGACCCAGATCATGCGGCACCTGAACACCGCACAAAAACAGCGGGCGGCCTGGAACCAACCTGTGCAGATCATAACCCATTCCGACTCTAAACGCTGAGGCGCCGCCTTCGAAGCGGCCGAGGCCAGCGCGCTCCCGCAGAACCCTCTCCGCGGCGGCGAAATCTTCCGGATAGGTAACTTTGAAGTTCTCCCGAGAGCCCTCCACCAGCTTCACAGGGTGACCGAGCCGCTCTACCAAAGAGGCATCATCGGTGCCTACAAAGCCCTCTTCGGCCGCGCGGCGGTGCGCTTCGCGTATAAGGTCAGCGCGAAACGTCTGCGGGGTTTGTATAATCCACGCACGCTCTCTGGGAGGGGTGCACTGCACAAAGTCGCTCTCGTCGGCCAGCTTCACGGTATCAACCGCACGAACGGCGGCCACCGCGGCACCGTGCTCGGCCGCGGCATCAATAGTGCGGTGGATTATCTCCTCGGTCACCAGAGGACGCGCGCCGTCGTGTATGGCAACCAGAGGCGCGGCAGATGGAACCGCATCCAAGCCCAGGCGCACAGACTCTTGACGCGTGTCCCCCCCGGGAACCACCGCCGCAACCTTGGTGAACCCTTCTTCAGCAGCCAACTGCTCCACCCGACCAACCTCAGCCCGGCCAACCACCAGAACTATACTGCTTATTTTGGGGGATGCCTGAAAAGGCAAAAGAGTATGGACCAGCATCGGGCGCCCGAAGATGGGCTGGAGAACTTTAGAGGAGTGCAAACCGCCAACGCTGTGCTCTGTTAAGTCGGAGGGATGCGTATGCTGTTCTCGGCCCTTATCGCTACGGGCCCTTTCGCCGCGGCCGGCCGCTGGTATAAGCGCGCAGGGTCCGTCCAAATGCTTCTTCTGCCTCATCGCGGTCGGTTTTTACATCGGCGAAGATCATCTTCCCGGCAATCGTTTGCAGAACGCTGGATACCACCACATCTATGGTGCTGTTAATGTACTTCTTGCCGTTTTCAATAACAACCATAGTGCCGTCATCCAGGTAAGCGATGCCCTGGTTCGGTTCACGACCCTCTTTAATCACGGTGACAGTCAGCTCCTCACCCGGCAGTACAACCGGCTTCAGCGCATTTGCCAGCTCGTTGATGTTCAGCACCTCAACGCCCTGCAGTTCGGCCACCTTGTTGAGGTTGAAATCGTTGGTAATGATTGCGCCGTTAAGCTGTTTTGCCACCTTAACCAGCTTCAGATCCACCTGGTCCCCTTCAATTTCCGGCATATCGAACTGACGAACGACCAACCTCATCTCTTTCTGCATCTGGTGGAGTATCTCCAAGCCGCGGCGGCCCCGGGCACGCTTTAGGGCGTCGGCCGAATCCGCTATTTGCTGAAGCTCATCCAGAACAAACCCCGGGACGTATATAGTGCCTTCCACAAAACCGGTGCGGCAAACATCCGCAATGCGGCCGTCTATGATCACATTTGTGTCCAGTATTTTACACTTCTGTGGTTTCATGTCCTCGAGGCTGTCTGTGGTACCGGGAAGCATGCCGAAGAGCTCCCGCTTCATACCCATCATTGCCACCACGCCCAAGTGGCAAAATATGTATCCAGACAGCAAAATGAGGGACAGCGCGGCCCACGGCATCGAACGCAAGGCGCTTCCGAAGATTAGCGCGGCCACCGCCGTAAAGAGCACGCCGAGCAAAACCCCAACAATGGACGCAACCTTGTCCCTGGCAGGCATTTTCTCCAGGGACTCTGTGAAGCGCACAAGGGTGTTGAAGGCGTGCATTGCAAAGAGGAACGCCACAAGAATGCCGAAAACGGCGGCAAGCAGCTTGGGGAACCAGATTGGGAGTCGCGCGTACTTAACTATGGCTTCCCACTGGCTGGCCGCATACACCTCACCAAGTGCCCAGCCAGCCAAGCCGCCTATCAACATCAAGACAGAGGCAAAGCTGAACTTCAGAAATCTGCGCACTTTTTACCTAGCGATCTACGTCGCCCAAAACGATGTCTATACTGCCCAAAATAGCAACCAGGTCCGCCACTTTCCAACCGCGGGCCATTACCGGGAGCGCCTGCAGGTTGCAGAAAGACGGAGCGCGCCACTTCATGCGGAGCGGATTCGTACCCCCGTCACTGACGAGGTAAACGCCCAGCACTCCTCTTGGAGATTCTATACGAGTATACACCTCTCCTGCAGGAGGACGCAAGATCTTAGGCATTTTTGCCATTATGGGGCCGTCCGGCATCATATCGAGCGCCTGCTCGATAATTCTAACGCTCTGACGCATCTCCTCGATGCGCACCAAGTACCGCCCCAAACAGTCACAGGTTGTTTGATACGGGATGTCAAAATCAAACCGATCGTAAACGGCGTATGGGTCGGCTTTTCTCACATCGAAGGGCACACCGGAACCGCGCAGCACAGGCCCACTTGCGCCGTAATCCACTGCTACGTCTGGTGGAAGGATTCCCACTCCGCGCGTGCGCGCCAAGAATATCTCGTTTCCGGTGAGGAGAGCATCGTTTTCGTCAAGGCGTGGAATCAGATAGCGGCAAAAATCGCGCACTCGGTCGGCCCAACCGTCCGGCATATCCCATGGCACCCCGCCGATGCGGATGTACGAGTACGTCATGCGGGCGCCGCAGATCTCCTCGAACAAAGACAGGATTATCTCGCGCTCCCTGAAAGCGTACAGAAACACGCTCATGGCGCCCAGATCCAACGCAAAGGTGCCGAGCCACACCAAATGGCTGGCAATACGGTTGAGCTCGTTCACCACAACGCGGATGAAGTGCGCCCGCTCCGGGACCTCTATACCAGCCAGCTTCTCCACCGCCTGGCAGTACACCTGATTGTTGCACATAGCCGCCAGGTAGTCGTTGCGGTCTGTAAGCGGCACAATCTGGACGTAGCTCCTCCGCTCTGCCAGCTTTTCCATGCCCCGGTGGAGGTAGCCGATGTGCGGCACAGCATCCAGCACCACCTCGCCGTCCAGATG
>JBMFPP010000232.1:0-4681 GCA_049969055.1 Armatimonadota bacterium
CTACTGGCACCTGCAGGAGCGCCACCTGTACCGCTACTACGCCGACATTGCCGAAGCGGTGGAAATCCCAATCCTGCTTTACAACTACCCCAGCATGACCGGGGTGAACCTTTCGCCGGAGTTGGTGCGCAGGCTGGCCTTGGAGTATCCCCACATAGTCGGTATAAAAGAGACCATCGACAGCCCTGCTCACATAAGAGACGTAATACGCGCGGTGCTCCCAGAAAGGCCGGATTTTGCTGTTTTCGCCGGCGCGGACGAGCTCGTGCTTTACAACCTCGTGGTCGGCGGCGTCGGCTCAATCGCTTCATCCTGGAACTTCGCGTTCAGCTCCGGAATTGCCATCCAAAACGCCTTCACTGCCGGCGATATGGAAACCGCAAAGCGCGAGCAGAAGCGCCTGTCTGTGCTCTCGCGAATTTACGATATCGACCCGTGCCTGGGCACCATAGTGATGGAAGTGCTCTACACCCTGAATATGGGCCCAAAGCCGTACATAAGGCCGCCGGCTCTTCCGCTGAGCAACCCCGCCCGAGCGAAACTACGGACTATCCTTGCCGAAGCCGGCCTCTTGAAAAAATGAAAGCACAAAACCGGCTCACAGCCGGAGCTCCCGGAAGAAGGGGCTTCAGCGGTGCGCCGCTTGGGAGGCTCGAAAATGCCCAAAAACAACAACGATGATATTGTGGAAATAGACTGCCCTGTTGATGTGGACGACCTGCGCGTTAACCAAAAAGTGAGGGTCCTTCTGCAGAAATGCCCACACTGCGGAGAGTGGACCGCCGGGCCGCTTGGCGATGACGAAAAGTACTTCTGTTGCGGCGAGTCCATGGATCCCTTCATTGAAGTGGCAGGGGAGATAGAGATCGTCGGCCGCGTCACCAGAATAGCCGGCGGCGGGCAGGATCTGCACGAGATGGTCCGGTTCCTCACGGACGAAGACCGCCGCAAGCTCAAAGAAACCTGGCTTTCCGGCGGCGACTGGATCTCCCTTGCAGAACAGATTCTGGAACAAAGGCGGAAGGAGGGACCACCGCTGGGCTTCAACCTGGAGCCGCAGATCCCTGTTATCCAGCCGACTTTCGACGAAGAAAACGCCCAAGACCACCCCCAAAAGCAAGAAAACTCCCAGCCGTAAGAACCATGCTAAACAGCGGTTCCCGTCTGCGCCCGGCAATGCAAGAAGCTTCGACTTTCAATTAGTCCGTGCCGGCTTGTCAAAACTTCTTGGCTGTAAAGCACCGAACTGCTGCAATGTCCAACGCAAAACCCAACAGCGAAAGCATTCCTTGGCAGGAGCCGAACGGCCCCAGGAAACCACCGACCTCGCGGTTTGCATCTCGAGTGCTCCAGACCATCCAAACCTACAATATGATACAGCCCGGAGATAAGATCGTGGCGGCAGTATCCGGAGGAGCCGACTCTTGCGCTCTCCTTCTGGTTCTTGCCGAGCTGAAGGAGGTTCTGTGCGCAAGTATCCACGCCGCCCACCTCCACCACGGCCTGCGCGGCCGCAATGCCGACGAAGACCTGGAGTTCGTACAGCGGCTGGCCCAATCGCTGAACCTGCCTTTCAGTTCGGAACGCGTCAGCGTGCCTGCCATCATGGAAGCTGACGCCCTCTCCGAGGAAACTGCTGGACGCAAAGCCAGATACGCTTTCCTCTGCACGCTTGCCAGAGAGATCGGCGCCGACCGCATCGCCACCGGACACACATCCACCGATCAGGCGGAAACTGTTCTTATGCGCGTGCTCCGTGGAACAGGTTTGGATGGGCTGGGCGGAATTCCACCGGTGGCCACAGCTCCAGATCCAACCGGGGGTCCTCCAATCCCTGTTATACGGCCGCTCATCAACGTATCGCGCAGTGAAACCGAGGAGTTCTGCAAATCACACGGCGTTCAATTTCGCACCGACCCTTCGAATTTAGACACAAGCCTCCTTCGGAACGCACTGCGCTTGGAGCTGATGCCGCTTCTTCGTCAAAAATGCAACCCCCACTTAGACACCGCTCTCTGCAATCTCGCAGAACTCGCCAGAGAAGATAACGCCCTGCTGGAGCAAATAACAGACGAAGCTTGGCGCTCGACCGTGGTTCGAGATTCTCAAGAATGCATACTCTTTCGGTATGCGGCTCTTCCAGAGTCAAAAGCAGTGCTCAGGAGGTTGATGCGGCGCGCCCTGCTCCGCCTAAACCCTGCCCACCTGCCCCATTTCCAAGACGTGGAGCGGCTGGTAACAGCCTGCAAAGCCAGTAGCCCAACACGGCTGGATCTGCAAGGCGGCATCCGTGCCGAACTCAACAGAGGGATTGTTTTGCTGGCAAAAAAGGGTGGCGCAAACCCTTCCAATAATAAGCCTCGGTCAGAAGGATAATCCCTTTTCCCATCGAAGTTAGAAAATGTGAAGAATTGCACAATCGCAACTCTGTTCGTGTAAAACCAAGCGATTTCTCCAAAAGGAAACGCATAGCCAAAAGCGAAAACAAAAACATTGAGGGCCGTAACCAGGCCCTATAAAGGTGTATGTCACACCGGAAAGGAAGGAATCGGAAAGTGCCGTTACAAGCGATACTTACATTCTCAGTACTTATCTTAAGCGCAACCACAGCGCTGGCTCAGGGCGAAGCCAACATCGTACTGCCCCAAATGTCTCAAAGCGATGTAACCATACTTTGGGGAGTGCTCGGCTCAGCCCTCATTGCCCTGGCATACGGCCTTTACCTAGTAAAACGCGTTATAAGTCAAGACCCCGGATCCCCAGCCATGAGGGAGGTCGCCGCCGCCATAGAGGAAGGTGCAATGGCCTACTTGTGGCGACAGGTCAAGACGATGATTTGGCTGGTTATAATACTGTTCATTGCCCTGTATCTCCTCTACCGCCCCATTTACGGACATATGGGCAAGCCTGTGCTCGCCTGGGGCATAGCGATCGCATTCCTGATGGGAGTGGGCGCGTCTTATGCCGCCGGATACGTGGGCATGTGGCTGGCCGTGAAAGGCAATGTCCGCACAGCAAACCAGGCTTTGCGCACTTTCAAAGGCGCGCTTGAAACCGCCTTCCGGGCGGGCACGGTATCCGGAATGTTCACCGTGGGTCTCGGTCTCCTGGGCGCCACCATCATCTTCCTCGTATTCCGCGGCGATGCCATGCGCGTGCTGATCGGCTTCGGATTTGGCGGAAGCCTTGCCGCTCTCTTCATGCGCGTTGGCGGCGGTATCTTCACCAAGGCCGCTGATGTTGGTGCCGATCTAGTGGGCAAAGTGGAGGCTGGAATCCCGGAGGATGACCCGCGGAACGCGGCTACCATCGCGGACAACGTAGGTGATAATGTTGGCGACTGCGCCGGTATGGCCGCAGACGTATTCGAATCCTACGAAGTTACCCTTGTGGCGGCCATCATCCTTGGTGCCGCCGCCATCAACGTGGTCGGCGAAGCCCATGTCCTGAAGCTAATCATGTACGCGCTGATGGTGCGCGCTGTCGGCGTCTTTGCATCGATCATAGGAACCTGGAGCGTTCGCGGCGCCGACAGGGAAGATCTGAACCCGATGCAGCCTATCAACCGAGGGTTCTGGGTGTCTGCTCTCATCGCAATCCTCGGCTTCGGACTGATCAGCTACTTCTACATGAACGATATCCCCGTTCACGGCAAACCGGGCTTCGGATGGGGGGCTTACTTCTTCGCCACGTTGATGGGAATCCTTCTGGCTCTCGTCATCGGCTGGCTTACCGAACACTTCACGTCCACAGAAAAGGCTCCGGTAACCGAGATCGCCTACGCATCAAAAACCGGTCCCGCCACCATGATCCTCAGCGGATTTTCGGCAGGGCTTGAAAGCAGTGTATGGGCAATCGTGGCAATTGCGGCCACCATATTTGGTTCGGCGGCAATCTTCCATGGCAACCTTGAGCTAGCAGCTTACGGAGTGGCGCTAGCCGGTCTGGGCCTGCTGACCACAACCGGCTTCATCTTGGCAATGGATACCTACGGGCCGATATCCGACAACGCCAACGGTATCTTCGAGATGTCCGGCGCACTGCACGAGCGAGAGCAAGCCGGCGACTTCCTCCCGGGCCGCATTGTGGCAAAGCTGGACGCCGTCGGCAACACCACAAAAGCGCTGACCAAAGGCTTCGCGATTGCAACCGCGGTTATCGCCGCCGTGGCTCTCTTCCGCTCTTTCATGGACGCCACCGGCTTAAAGGCCGAGAACCTAAGCGTGGCATCCCCGGAGGTGTTCATAGGTCTGCTGATCGGCGGTGCAGTGCCTTTCCTTTTCAGCGCCTTCGCAATTAATGCGGTCAGCCGTGCGGCTTTCCAGCTCGTGGAGGAAGTGCGCCGCCAGTTCCGCGAAATCCCCGGCATAATGGAGGGAAAGAACAAACCGGATTACAGCCGCTGTGTGGCCATAAGCACCCGCGCCGCTCAGAAAGAGCTCCTTGGCCCCGGAATCTTGGCCACATTCACACCTATACTGGTGGCCTTCGCACTTGGATACAACGACCCGATTAAGGGAGCCGCCGCGCTCGCCGGGTATTTGGCCGGCGCCATCCTTGTGGGTCAGCTGATGGCCGTCCTTCTGGCGAACTCCGGAGGTGCATGGGATAACGCCAAGAAGAAGATAGAAGAAGGTCTCTTCGGCGGCAAAGGAACCGATTACCACAAAGCCGGCGTCAT
>JBMFPP010000233.1:0-4667 GCA_049969055.1 Armatimonadota bacterium
CGGATCCGAGGCCAAATACACACGGTCCGACTCTTCCACCGCTTTCCTCAGCTCTTTGATAACATCCCTGCGCTCACGAATGCTTATGTAATGCGGTCTAAATCCGTCCTGGATATCCACTCCAAGCCGGCTTTTCGGGAGATCCCTAACGTGCCCCATAGAAGCTCTGACATCGTAGGCATCTCCCAAAAAGTTTTTCAGCGTTCGCGTTTTCGCCGGCGATTCAACTATGATGAGGGACTTTCCCATCTTGCGAACTCCTCCAAATCCTATCAACTGCCAAGCAACTGCATCAGCAACCCGAACAGATTAATCTCCTCTGAAACACTAGGAGCGATTATAAGGGCGTCCTGCAGCTGCGTCAAGGGCGACTCCGCTCCTCCAGCAAGTGTTTTTATCGGCTCCGTATTTTCAGGACTTTACAAGCGGTTCAAACCCGAACTCGTTGGGAGCGAACAATACGGAGGACTCTGACTCTTTCGATAGAAAAAATTAGAGAAAAGCAATAGGAGTGGTTGTATGCTCTTGGATCTTCCAACAACAGAGTTTCTTAAACGGCTCTCGAGCGAAGCTCCAACCCCTGGTGGAGGAAGCGCTTCTGCGCTCTTGGGTGCCGTTGGAGCCGCTCTTGTCAGCATGGTGTGCAACCTCACCCTTTCAAGCGGTAAGTATAAAGAATCAGAGGGCGTTGTGCAAGGCATCCTTTCGGAATCGGAGCGCCTTTGTGCAGAATTGGAGAAACTCGTGGAGGAAGACGCGGCTGCCTACGGAAAAGTCAGCGCCGCCATGAAGATGCCGCGGTCCACAGAAGAAGAGAAGCAGGCCCGCACGGCCGTACTGCAGACCAGTCTCCGCGAGGCCTGCGATGTTCCACTGCGCACAATGGACGCCTGTATCTCCGTGCTGAAGCTCTGCGCAACAGCGGCACGAGTCTGCACACCTCACGCGGTTTCCGATATCGGTGTGGCCGCCCACGCCGCCGCGGCCGGCCTGCGCGGAGCCGAAATGAACGTTGCTGTGAACCTAAGCCTGATAAAAGACCCCGACTACGTTGAAGCGGCGCGAAAGAAAGCGAATGAACTGCTTGCCGCATGCTCTGCAGAGCTCGAAGCCGCGGTTGCCGCCGTAAAGGAGAGAGAGTAGAAATGCCGGCCAAGCTTCTGGAAGGAAAACCGGTTGCCGATGCCCTGCGTCCTAAAATCCAGTTTCAGGTGGAGCGCTTCCACCAGCAAACCGGTCGCACCCCGTGCATAGCCACCTTGATGGTTGGAGACGATGAAGCCTCGGTAATGTATGCAAAGCGCGTTGCCCGCGTCCATCAATCCCTTGGGATGCTGTGTAAAGAGGTTTCTCTCCCATCAAATGCTTCCCAAGAGGAGCTGGAAAAAGCTCTTGCGTTATTGGGCTCCGATGAAGAGATTGATGGGATTCTTCCTCTTCTCCCGTTTCCGGAGCATATCGACTGGCAGTCTGCGCTTTCGCATTTGCCGCCGGGCAAAGACGTTGACGGTCTGCATCCGGAAAACGCCGGTAAGCTACTGCTCGGAATGGATACTTTCGTGCCCAATACACCAGCCGGTGGCATCGAAATACTCGACTACTACGGAATAGAGCTAAAAGGCCGCAGGGCCGTGGTTGTGGGGCGCAGTAACATTGTCGGTAAGCCTATGGCCGTCTTGCTTCTTTCCAGGCACGCCACTGTTACAATCTGCCACTCAAAAACCGAAGATCTGCCATCTCTTGTTCGCGAAGCAGACGTTCTGGTGGCGGCGGTTGGCAAACCGCGCCTCATTAAAGGGGACTGGATAAAACCTGGCGCCGTGGTTATAGACTTCGGCATCAACACCACTGACGGCGGCGTTGTTGGCGACGTGGACTTCGAATCTGCTGTGCAGGTTGCATCGGCAATAACACCGGTGCCGGGGGGAACCGGGCCAACCACTAACCTCATGCTGGCGCGCAACACGGTGAAAGCAGCATACAGAAACCGTCGTCTGGCCGAATGAGAAAAAAATAGAGGCTTCGGACGGTGCCAGCCTTACACCGCGCGAAGCCTCGCCGAGAGGGGGAGTCACCGAATTAGACACCGCAAAACCGCGGAAGTTTCGAAAAGTTCGCTGAAAATTATCGTTTACGCTGTTTTCGCGGTCAGACAGAAACGGGTTGTTTTGAGAAATGAATGTGAGGAGTATAACAATGGCACCTACTAAGTTAAAGCCGCACGGCTTATCTAAACATTCGGTGATATGGTGCTTGGAAGCAGTCATCGTGTTTTTCTTGCTGTACTTATCTTATGGAAAAGCCTCGGCTTTGATCCCGCCGAATGCGGCGCCGGGTGAAATCTACACTGTAGCTGGAGGAGGAGTCGTCCCTGCGCCGATCTCCCTTCGGCATCCCTGCGACCTTGCTGTGGCTTCGGACGGCTCCTTGTATGTATCCGACGTTATGGACCGACGAGTGCTTAAGATTTCGAGAGGAGGCGCAGTTTCGGTGGTTGCCGGCGGCTGTATCGCTGGATCTCTCGGAGATGGAGGCCCGGCTGCACTGGCGCTTCTTAAAGCCCCAGAGGGAATTGCACTTGGCCCGGACGGTAGCCTTTACATAGCCGACAAGCTCGACCACAGAATCCGCAAGGTTGCTCCAGACGGCATCATTACCACTGTGGCCGGAACAGGAGCGGCGGGTTATTCTGGAGACGGCGGGCCGGCGGTATTGGCACAGCTTGCCTTCCCAGAGGGTATAGCTGTTGGCCCCGACGGCTCTGTTTATGTTGCAGACACCGGGAACCACCGCATCCGAAAAATCACCCCAAGCGGCATCATTACCACTGTGGCCGGAACCGGCACCCCGGGCTACTCGGGTGACGGCGGGCCAGCCGTAAAGGCCGAGCTTTCGTCGCCAACCGGGGTTTCCGTTTGCCCCGGAGGGATAATCTGCATTGCCGACAAAGGCAACAACCGCGTTCGCAGTATCCGTCCGGACGGTACTATCAGATTGGTGGCCGGAAATGGCAGGCCTGGATACTTCGGCGACGGCGGCCCGGCTGTGCAGGCAAGTTTGAATTACCCAAACCGTGTCTTTCTGCGCCCCGACGGGTTTATTTTCATAGCCGACACTGGAAACCACCGCATCGCTAGGATATCTCCGGATGGCATAATAGAAACCTTCTGCGGTGATGGAACGCCGGCTTTCTCTGGAGACGGTGGACCGGCTAAACTAGCTAGGCTTCAGTGGCCGCGCGGCATTGCGCCCGGACTGCGCGGAGAGCTCTACATCGCGGACTCGGGCAACCAGAGGGTCAGGAGAATTTTGCCCGACGGCGTTATAGACACAATCCTCGGTGCAGGAGCCCAGTGTTTTGACATCGAGGGATGCGGCGCGATGCATATGGTGCTCAAAAAGCCGGTCAGCGTGGCGGCCTGCATGTGCGGGAGCATATACATTGTGGATTCGGAGGATCACAAAGCGCGCGTTGTCGCATGCTGTGGCAGTGCTACCACGGTGATCGGGACTGGGAACCCCGCACAACAGCCGATCGGCCAAACTCCGGTGTCCGCAGCTGAGGCGCCGTTGCTTAACCCCTCCGACATAACCGGTTCGCCGGATGGAAATCTTTTCGTCAGCAACACGGGTTTCCATCAAGTGGTTCGCATTGCGCCGAACGGGAAAGCCGTTGCATTTGCTGGAAATGGACAGCCTGGATTCTCTGGAGACGGAGGATACGCCGCCAATGCACAGCTTTCCGAACCAACCGGACTAGCACTGTCGCCGGATGGGATTTTGTACATTGCTGATACAGGCAACAACAGGATCCGAAAGGTGCGGCGGGACGGCATCATCGAAACAGCGGCGGGAACGGGAGAGCCTGGATATTCCGGCGACGGCGGCCCGGCCGTGCTGGCCAAGCTTTACAAGCCTACGGACGTGGTTGTTACAGGCGACGGCACATTGTTTATCTCGGACACCGGAAACCACGTAATACGCAGGGTGGATCCCGACGGAACCATTCACACGGTGGCCGGAATTGGAGTTCAGGGCTATTCAGGAGACGGAGCTAGTGCTGTGCAGGCCGCCCTCAATACGCCGAGGGCCTTGGCACTGGCAGTAGACGGCACCCTCTTTGTAGCAGACAGCGGTAACCACTGCGTCCGCAAAATCGATCCGGACGGCTTCATTTCCACTGTTGCTGGCACAGGGACTCCCGGCACCTGCAGGGACGGTATTCCAGCTGTCACCGCAAACCTGAACCAGCCAACGGGGGTAACCATCGGCCGTGACGGAACGCTTTACATAGCCGATTCCGGCAACGGTGCCGTAAGGGCGGTAGTCGGTGCGGCGCGGCCGTTCGCAGTAGCCCCGGCGGACTTGAACTCGGACTGTCGAGTGGACATCGCGGATGCGATTATCGCTTTAAGATTTGCTGTGGGAATAGCCCAACCCACGCTGCTACAGATTGCTGCGGCGGACGTGGCTCCTTATCCCGGCGTGGAAGGGCGGGTGCGCGGAGACGGCAAGATAACGGTGGCCGATGTGCTTGCTATCCTGCGGATGGCGCTGGGAATAGAAGAGATTGCGAGCTAAACCGCAGTCTCTTCAGCAGGTGGGGCATGGTTAAAGTAGGACCGGTTTCAACCGGGAGAGTTGGGACCGGTTTCAACCGGGAGAGT
>JBMFPP010000234.1:0-4664 GCA_049969055.1 Armatimonadota bacterium
GAGTATCGGATGAGAAGCGCAAAATACAAAGATGCGGCTGTGCATACCGCATCGTAAACTGCAAGATAAGCATAACGCAACAGTTGCTTCATAACGCCGGGAACCATAGTCGAAGCAAACCTCGGAACTCGGAAATCACGCCCAAACCAAACATGAAAACACAGGCTCTCCTGCGAACACGAACTCCGGCCAATCCACGCGCTTCATACCTTCCCTCTGCCAGGCGAAAGTTAGCATTTGCTTTTTCGTGAACAGATGGCGAAATCCTTTGAAGACACTCGCGGCACTTAGCACGATTTTGTTCAAAACTTCTTCGGCTCAGCACGGTATCTGACCGCAATCTCCTCCAGGTACTGAGCATACACGGGATACACAACCTGCGCACTGAATCGGCTTTGAAAGAGCTTGCGCGCGCGTTCGGCCATTCCTGCTACCACAGCCGGATCTTTCAGCAAGCGCTGTATCGCATCTGCGAGCGATTCCGCATCACCAGCCTGGTAGCTCAAACCTATTCCCTCATCCCTAAGCATCTGCTCGCACTCGCCCTTGAGTGACGAAAGTATCGGAAGCCCGGCGGCCATATACTCGAAAATTTTGTTCGGTAGCGTTTGCAGGGTGTCGTTTACATACGGCGCCAAACCAATAGATGACGTTCTGAGCAACCCCCACAGCTCTCGAAGGCCAAGCCATCCGGTCAGTACAACTGACCCAAGCCCTTCAGCTCTCTTGCGCAGTCTGGCGGCGGCATCGCCGTCCCCCGCTATCACGATTCTCACGCGGTCCTCGCCTTTATTCTGGAGCAACCTCGCGGCGTCTATAACAGTTTCCAGGTCGTAAGACAGACCCATTGTGCCGCTGAAGCACAAAACCAGACTGTTGTTCGGAATTGAGAAGCGCCTTCGGATTTCATCGCCAAAGGAGTCATCACCTGAGAACTCAAGTACGCTCGACTCGTCGTAACCCAATGGGAAAACTCGGTCCAACACAGATCGACTCCGCCCGGCATGCCGAAGCCCCCACTGCAAATACGTCTCTGAAACCGCCACCAATGCCTGAGCCAATCGACAGCTCTTCCCAACCGCGGCCCGATACCAAAAGAGCAATGGTTCAGCAAACCTGCGAAGCCCGGGATGGACCGCCAGGAGCCACTGATCCGGCCAGAGATCTCGTACATCAACAACCACCGGAACGCCAAATTCAGCCCCATACTCTGCTGAGGCAAAAGACAGCTCTATAAGAGGCAGTGAACAGAGCACAACATCAGGCTGGGGCTCTTTTCTGCACACGCGGCCGAACCGCTGAGCCAACACAATATGGTGCAAAAGCCTCGCAACCGATACATTCTTACGATAGGCCGGTGCGTAGATCATCCTCAGCGCGCACTTATCATCCCAAATAACTGCTGTAGCATCACGCAGATACCTCTGTTTTTTGCGCGGATGGGAGAAGGTGGAAGTCCACCATACAACTGAATGGCCCCGAGTAACTAACGCTTCAGCAAGCATTCCACAACGGTATAGCCTTTTACCGTCCGGGTCAATAGGAAGGGGCTCTCCAACACCAACCAACCATATCAGCATTTAAAGAACTCCGGGTTCCTCCTGGTTCCGTGCGCTGCCGTGAAGCTATGGCGATTAGCTTTCTAATGAAACACGCAGTGCGTTTACCACACGTTCGCAGGTAGGCGTATCTATTTCTGGTCCCATAGGGATGCTTAGACATTCCCTAGACGCTCTAACAGCCTCAGGGCAATCTGCTTCCGAATAACCCAAGTGAGCATGCACCTCCTGGAGGTGCAGAGGCACCGGATAGTACACCATAGTCTCCACCCCGAGCTCCTTCATACGCGCCTGCACTCTATCTCGATCGGGAACACGTATAGTGTACTGGTGAAACACATGTTGCACTTCCGACATTCTGAATGGCTTCTCAATACCTGCCATGCCCTCAAGGAGCCTATCATACGTATCTGCAACCCTGATCCGCGCACTATTCCATTCATCCAGCTTTCGCAGTTTCACCCTGAGCACCGCTGCGTGCAGTTCATCCAAACGGCTGTTCAATCCTATCTCGGTGTGGTGATACTTAACTTTACCACCGTGACGGCGCAACATTTCAATCCGCTCGGCTATATCCGGATCGTTTGTAACACACATGCCGCCGTCTCCCATACAGGATAGATTCTTGCTAGGAAAGAAGCTAAAACAACCCACATCGCCGAAAGATCCGACTTTCCTGCCCTTATACGTTGCCCCCAAAGCCTGCGCGCAATCCTCAACAACCTTCAATCCGTGTTTGCGCGCGATCTCAATCAAGGGTTCCATGTCGCACGGCTGGCCATATAGATGCACGGGTATGATGGCCTTCGTCCGTGGCGTAATAGCCGCTTCAATCTTCGTTACATCAATGTTGTAGGTAGCCGGATCAATGTCCACAAATACCGGAGTCGCGCCGACTATCCCTATCGCCTCTGTGGTGGCCACAAAGGTAAAAGGGGTTGTTATTACCTCATCCCCAGGACCGACACGGAGAGCCCTTAATGCAAGATGCAGAGCGTCAGTGCAGTTTCCCACTCCTATGCCGAATTGGCAGCCGCAGTATTCAGCAATCTCTTTTTCCAACGCCTTTACGTGGGGACCCAATATGTACCGGCCGCGCTCGGCTACCTCTTGCATCACCGCATCGATTTCGGATTTGAGTTGCCGATACTGCCAGGATACATCCAACATCGGGATCATGTTAGCCGCCATACGCGATCCCCTTCCTTAGCATATCTCAGCCCACACTCCGGGCAGTATCCTTCACTGCCCTCAAAATGAAGGGTTATTCCACACTCGCACGCCCAGCCCATAATACGCGCCGGAACTCCTGCAACAAGAGCGTAGTCAGGCACGTCTTTGGTAACCACCGCGCCAGCCGCCACAAACGCATGTCGGCCAATTGTAACCCCGCACACAATTGTGCAATTCGCTCCGAGTGAGGCTCCTTCTTTCACCAAAGTTGGCATGAAATCCTCCGGCCTGTTCCTTGGATAAGCAGATCTGGGTGTGCGAATATTGGTGAACACCATTGACGGACCGCAGAAAACGTTGTCCTCCAAAATCACACCGGTGTAAACTGAAACGTTGTTCTGGATCTTTACGTTATTGCCTATCACAACTCCCGGGGATATAACAACGTTCTGACCTATTCGGCAGTCTCTACCTATCTTGCAACCACGCATTATGTGGCAGAAATGCCAAATCCGCGTTCCGGCTCCGATTTCACAAGGTTGGTCCACATAGCTGGACTCATGAACCATGTAGCCTTCCTCGGTATGTATCATTCCAGACTCGTCAGGAACTCCGAATCTTTTTGTTGCTCCAACCATGCTTAACCACCTCAATTAAGGTGTATTTGCGTCCACCGGAAGCGACACAGGCAGATCACCAATGACAACTGGCTTCCCCCCACTCTTAAGAGAGCAATCAGCCGCCTCCAGTACTCTCACTACCCTCAAACCATCTAATCCGTCGCTCAACGGCGTCTGCCCCCGCTTGATGCAGTCCAAAAAATGCTGGCACTCCAATCGCAGGGGTTCTGTAGTTTCTATTTGTGGTACAAATATGTCTCCGGAGCGAATACTCAGCGAGTCCGGGTACCCGACGGTGCCGTGTTGATCCACTCCTTTGTCGTATAAAATGACCTTTTGCGAGGGGCTCATATCGTCAAATACCACCATTTTCCGACTTCCAACAACGGTCAGTTTGCGGATTTTGTGGGGATCGAGCCAGCTTACATGCAGGTTCGCCATAACACCGTTGCAAAACTTGATTGTAGCAAACACCACGTCTTCAATACCCGGCTGCAAGTACGCCGCCCCATTAGCCGAGACCTCTTCCGGCTCTGAGCCTACAAGATAGCACATTACGGCTATATCGTGCGGGGCCAAGCTCCACAAAGCGTTCTCCTCTGAACGCACAATCCCGAGATTCACGCGCTGAGAGTATAGATAGCGAATCTCTCCAAGTTCTCCGGAGTCCACATATCGCTTAACCACTGTAATGCCGGGGTGGTACTTCAGCAAATGCCCTACCATGAGAATCAACCTACGGCCCCGCGCAAGCTTCACCAACTCTACGGCTTCAGAACTGCTTAGTGTAAGCGGCTTCTCAACGAAAACGTGCTTGCCCCTGAGGAGCGCCTCTTTAGCTATATGGTAGTGCGTGTGCGCTGCTGTAGCCACCACCACAGCATCCAAATCAACCTCGGAAAGCATAGCTTCAACGCTTGTGAAGCCGCGCACACCAGGATAAGCAGATACCTGGCTCTCAAGCCTCTCTGCATTCAAATCGCAAACTGCTACTAAAGATGCATTTCTTAGCGCGGCAAAGTTGCGAATGAGGTTCGGCCCCCAATAACCGCACCCAACTACTCCCACGGAAACCCTGCTCAAGGCCAATATCCTCCTTAATCGGTCAAAACAATCCCAACCCTCTATTGCACTCCGGCTACCTTTAAGTCCCTTTAAACGGCTAAACGACGTTACACAGCCTTTCACACGAGGCGATACGCTCTAAGTGCGAGGACATATCGCCGTAAACCTTTTCCGCCTCGTATTTTTCCTTGTAGAGAATCACAGCGTTGCGAGCCATATCCGCAAGTTCATCTGGATTATCTTGCAA
>JBMFPP010000235.1:0-4634 GCA_049969055.1 Armatimonadota bacterium
CTGTTCACCACCAAGTCGGGAATCATGTCCACAACCAGCCAGTGCAGGTTGTTGGTATCGTTGGACATGCGCGAGATCAAGTTGCCGGTCTGCTTTTTATCGTAGAAACGAAGCGAGAGGCGCTGTAAGTATTGGTAGAGCTGGGCGCGAACGTCGTAGGTTACTTTGGCGCCGAGCCACGCGGTAATGAAACCGCGTGCGGATGCAAGACCGGTTCCCAAGAGCCTCAGGCCGGCCATGGCAAGCACGATAAGGAGGAGTAAACGGCCGCGCTCGGGCATCGTCATAGAGTTGTTGAAGTTGAAAACACCGTCCAAGAGTATTTTGTTGAAGTAAGGAGGTATAAGGTCCACACCGAGCTGAACGAGAGTGATAGCCACAGCCAGCGCGCAGAGGCCTTTGTACGGAGCGGCATATGACATGATGCGCCCCAGCGTCTTGGTCTTTTTTATACAGCGGGGGCATACTCCTTCAAGCCACGGAGGTATAATGCCTTTGCAGTTTGGACAGATGAGCTTTTTATCTTCGTCTTCAGAGATAAGGGGTGTGGGTCTTTTGCGCTCTTTAAGGAATTCATCAATGCTTCTTGCGGCCCAGGTAAACTCTTGGTTCAGCGTGCTGGTGTATCTTAGGAGCTCGATGCGGCGGCCGTCATCCAGAGTTACCTCCAAAATTCCGGCTCCCACAAGCGTCTCGGCCCTTGCGGACTTCACCTGGCTCAGAGGCAGCTGCACGATCGGTTGCATGGAACCGTTTCTCTGTTCGGCCACCAAAATGCGCTCCGGCGTAAGGACCAACCACCGCTCGCCAAATCGGTCTCCATCGGTTATATCTGCGGCGGCGCAGAGAAGAAGCTCTTCATCGTTGCTTACAACGCCGTTCAGCCGCTCGCGCATGGCTGTTACAGCTTCTCGGTCGTTCAGATCCAACACCGCACGCTTTTGCAATTCAACCACCCCTTCCCGTGTAGAGCCGTTCTTGGTACTCACACTCACTTTCGAGTGACGTCGAAAGCTTGCCTCTGGTTGCGTTTACCGCAGTCACCGCGTCATTATAGACCGGCGCGCCAAGAGCGTCAACGCCAGCAACGCGGAAGTTCGCACCAGCTGGTGAAGACGAAGCGCTTCCGATCTGCACCTGCTTTCCCCTTCACCTACGGGTGAGGGAAACCAGACGCCCTTCTCCCTGCAATAGAAGCAAGGGCCGAAGATGAGAGCAGGTTAAAGAGAAAGGGCTGAAAAAACGAAGGGATTCCAGAAGTGTAAAAATGGCGAAAAATCAATCCACACCTTTTGACAAGTTGTGCACATTTCTGCTACACTTCGCCTAGCGGATTCCATCTGCACCGAACCTGCTGAGCCGCGATTCAGTGCTAACCTGCACTGCCTCGGTGATGCGGAATTACGTGCGGTGGGATTTGCCCGCTCAAACGGAGGAAATGAATGGTAACTCTCACAGAAAAGGCGGCGCAGGTTGTTAAGGCGGTCTTTCAGCAGGAAGGCAAGCCGGACGCTGCGCTAAGAGTTTTTATTGCAGGCGGCGGTTGCTCCGGGTTCCAATACGGCTTAGCCATCGAAGAGAATGTGCAGGAAAGCGATCACGTCTTCGAGAGCAACGGAATCCGGGTGGTGGTTGACGAAGTAAGCCACGCCTATATGGACGGTTCTGAAGTGGATTATGTAGAAGACGCAGACGGCGGCGGCTTCACCATAAGCAATCCAAACATCAACCCGTCCTGCAGTTGCGATCAGCAGTCTGAAGGAGGACCGGGCTGTTACGGTTAAACAAACACCAACCGCTTTTTCGGCCCGATAGCAAAGCGCTTCACTCAGTCACCGCCGCGCGCTTTACCTTTCGCGGCGGACGAGGATGAAACAAGCCTAAAGGTTCTCACGGTATCGGTCCCGGCGGCGCCGGGTGCGCCGGGAATGGTTCCGGCGCCGCCGTGCATATCCGCTCCGGTAGCGGCACCCGTCAGCGGATGCCGCACAACCTTGCACAAAGCAATGCTGTATAGAGGCTGTTCAACTTTTTTGGCCATAGCAATCTACCCGAAGTTCAACTCGCGCCTCAGGAGGGCGGCCTTTTTGTCCAAGCGCAGCCTAACACGAATAGGAAGCATTCCTTCCTCATCCATTACCACCAAAGTGTTTTTGCGCTTAAGCCAAGGCTCGGGAAGGTACCACTCCTTTTGAGGGCCAACGGTCCAATACCTCCCCAAGTTGCGCCCGTTGAGCCACAACACCCCCTTGCTGAGACCAACAGGCTCCAAAGTGATGGGCCACCCCAACGGCCAAGGCCACAGCGGAAGCTCAAATTCCACTTTGTACCAGGTAGGAACCGCTGGTCCTTGTTCGACTGCCGGCTTCCACTGAGCGCCTTGGGTATTCGGGTCGTACCATCCGTGTCTTTCCCCAAAGAGGCGCCCCATAAAACGCCATCCCAAGATCGGCCTGCCGTCCACAAGCACATCTCCGTAGATGCCCTTGCGCTCCCATTCCTGAGGGCCGCCGATCTGCCAATCACCCTTTATCAGACCGAGGTTGTCCGCCAGCACGGCTATCACATTTTCCCCAGCCCTCACCCATATGCGGAAATCGGCGGTCCACGCGCCCTGCCTGTTCTCCGGCGGCGGCTCGGATGAACCAATGCGCCGTCCGTTCACCCAAACGGTCAATCGATCTGTGGCATTGGCAAAGTGCAGATTGGCAAAGCCTGCCCTTGCAGAAGTAAACCGCGCTCGGTACCACCCGTAAGCCTCAGAGCCGTTGCCCAAAGCCATCATAGATGCCGGCTGGTCCATGAAACACCACGACGAGTCGTCGTACTCGGGCGCGTACTCAGGGAGCTCATAAGCCGCCAACCACCCGCTCAGCTCGGGCATCTCCGGGCGCTCGTCGGCAACTTCAACCATTTGGCTGGTTGCAAAACCGGGTGCAAAAACTTCCACCAAACACGAGCCAGGCTGAAAATCGGCTTCCAATGAGAGCTTTCCAGATTGGACCTTCCAACTGCGCACGAATTCCGGCCCCAAAACCAAAACCTCTCCGTCTCTAGTTGGCAGAACCCAAGTTCTATCAGCCCTAGTTTGAGATGTAACAATCAGCTTCAAATCTTCAATCTGCTCCTGCACAGCCGCCTCGCCTTCGGGCACTGCAATTTCCACCGTGTGCGGGGAACCGCCAACGAGCAGTAGGAACTCCACAGACCCACCGGCAGCTCCTGTGCACACCAAACAAGCCGCATCCTTGGTTTTGGATACCGCCGCGATTTCGGCACTAGTCCCGAGGAGACGTGTCTTCGAGGTCAGCGGCACATTGAAGACAATGGGACGAATTTCCCCGGGCCGCACGGTGATATCGTTAAGCTCCAGCCCCCCGTACTTCACTTGGGTGGTTATCGACTCGCTGTTTTTGTTTTCCAAGAAAGCGATGTCGCCACGCTCGGATACGCGAAGCCGCACGGAAAGCCTTGGGTTGCAGAAAAGCTTAGTTTCATCGCCATCCACTGCTGAGGTGATGATGTCGGCAAAGGCACGCGCCCACAATGCCACGCGCTTGCTGGCAAAGTACTTCGGAGTTAAAGCGCCGGTCTCAGAAAGCTGGGCATCGTAGTCATAGCTGGTGGTTTGCAAATACATCGGTGTATAGCCGAAGTTTGTGCCTCCATGGTACACGTAGTAGTTGTAACCGCATCCGCCTCTCGCCCAGAAATCCATAGAAGCCGCGGCAAGGTCTTCGGCAGGGCGCGTGTTGTGGGGGCCTCCCCAGATGTCATACCAGCCCGTCCAGAACTCGGTTGAAAAAAGTGGCTTGTCCGGCTGGCGGCGGCGCATGTCCGGAATCTGCTGAGCCGGATAATGCCCGTTTATGCACTCAATACAGCCGTCGCAGTGGCCCACGCAGGTGATGAGAGGCACTTCAATGCCCCGGGCGCGGAAACCATCCCTCAGATACAGCATATACCTCTCACCGGATTCACCACGGGCCGCGGCCACCATTCCGAATTCATTCTCAACCTGAACAAGTATTACACCGCCGCCCTTGGTCCACTGGTGTTTGGCGATAATGGGAACAACGTGGTCCAGATACCGATCGACATACCGGATGTAATCCCTATCATCACTGCGCAGTCTGGGACGGGGATCGGAATATCTGGCAAGCTTGGTGAGGTAAGATGGAAACCCACCGAAATCCCACTCGGCACATATATAAGGGCCGGGGCGCACAATTATGTACATACCCTGGCGCTCGCACTCAGAGAGGAAAGCGTCTAGATCTCGGTCGCCCGAGAAATCGAAGTGACCCTCTTCGCGCTCGTGGTAGTTCCAAGCCACGTAGGTTTCGATGGTGTTCATTCCGCCGAGGCGAGCTTTGAGAATCCTATCTGCCCAAAGCTCGCGCGGCACTCTGAAAAAGTGGATACACGCGGACGTAAGAACAACCGGAGTACCGTCCAGAATAAAAGATTTTGCATTGTAAGAGACTGTGCGCTTCACGTCGACTCACCTATTTCACCGGCACCGGTATCCGCGGCGCCGTTGTTTCCGTTCTGTGCCACCTGAGAATCTTCGCGGCCGTCAGCGGACTCCAAAACGGCCACGGCAACCGCACAGCTTCTGCAGTGCGATATGC
>JBMFPP010000236.1:0-4599 GCA_049969055.1 Armatimonadota bacterium
TGCACACCCATTGTTTAGGCAGTGGGAAAAAGTGAGCAGGAGACGAAGGCAGGTGCACATTGAAAAACATCCAGCCTGCCTCACAAGCATCCGTCGGTTCCCTTGGCAGAACTCTGAAAAGCCCTGTTCGGTTAATTCTCGGCCGGCGGGCACGGTGCTGATTTTTCGGCTGTGCAGGGAGGCCTGCGCGGTTAGGATGTTCCTTTGTGGACCACCTTCGGAAGGCTCTTGGAGTAGTCGAACTTCGGGTCGTTTTCCTCATCGTGGCAGGAGCGGCAGAGGGCTTCGGTTGGCGCCTTGGTAATTGTGCCAGCAGTTGGCTGTTTTGCCCAGGCGGCCTCCACGTGCTTGCGGCCGGCGCCGTGGCAGTTTTCGCACTGCACACCAGCAAGCTCTGGGGTCTCTTTCTCGCCGATATATCCGTAAGGATCGCCGAGGCCAACAACGTGGCATTTCAGGCACTCTATCCGCTCTGCGGCTGATGGATGCCACTTTTTCAAGCCCTCCAGGGCGTTGGGGTGCTTAGTGGTTTTCCACTGCGCATTGGCAGTAGTGTGGCACACGGCGCACACCTTTGCGCCGACGTACGGCCCAGCTTGATCCGGCTTGCGCATGGCCGCCAACGCGGCACGGGCCTTACGCCCGTATTCAGCGGCCTGCTTGCGGTAATCCTCCATCAGTTTTTCAAGCTCTGGGTCGTTGGGTATGGATTCATCCAGCGACTGCCGGCCGGCGGAATACGCATCCACTCCACCCTCTTGGCTCAGCTTCAGCCGAAGCTCAGTCGCTTGGCGGCCGCGGTCGCCTGCCGCCACCAAAATCGGCCCCCCGAGGTTTGGAGGGGAAAGTATGGAAACCGCCGGATTATGCCCCGCCACCACCACGTCGATATCCGGGATGTCTTTTCCAAGCTGTGCCGCCGCCGGCACGCCCAAATGCGCCAGCACCACAACAAGCGATGCAATGCTTCGAAGCTTTGGAACCAGGCGGCGCAGACACTCGGTTGGATCCTGAACTTTGAACTCTTTTAACTCCCGTTTGGAGAGCTCCTGGATTTTGGAAAACAAAGAAGGGCTCAGCACCCCAGTCACTGCTACCTTCACAGTTCGTGTGTCGCCGTTCTCCCCAGGCACTGCAAACTCTTTCAGCAAGTACTCCGGAAGCAGAAGCGAACCGTCGGCCCCGGTTAAGTTCGCCGAAACCGCAAACGGCTTAGAAGCCCAGCGCTTTCTGAAGGCCTCCAAACCTTCCAAAAGGTCCATCTCTCCAGGAGTTGCAGCGTCGTACTTCATTGCTTCCATGGATGCCATCAGCGTGTCGGCGCGGATGCGGTTCAGCTCTCCTGTTCCCGCCACCAGATCGCCTGCAAAAACCACCAGCCGCGGGATTCCGCTCTGCCTGGCCCGCTTCAGATAGGCTGCTCTGCGCGCAATGCCGCCGTGCAATCCAGTTGTGCATCCACAAGGCTCCACAAACCCCATATAGTCGGAGCTGAAATCCACAACAAGATCCGGCCTTATCTCTAGAACGGCGGCGCTTGCTGTGGAGGATGCTCTCGGGGAGACCAAGAAGAGATGACAAGCGCACAGCAGACCGGCACAGCCAATCAACAGCATAAAAACCTTAAGCCCGCAGTGACAGCGGCGGTGCACTGCTGCCTCCAATGTTGCAAAACGCGGTTCGGTCTTCCAAAGCCTCAGTCGCCAGCGGTAACGATAATTCTAACCACCTTCAGCTTGTAGAATTGGAATGCCACATGCCTGGATTCCCGGTAGCTCACAGTAACAAAGTCACCTTGGGTTTTGTGCGACTCCGGGAACCCGTAAAGCCTAAGCACCTTGGCATATGTATCTCCGAATGTGATACCTCGAGATGTACGAATAAAACTGCTGGGCGTGGTGGAGCTGGCGCATATCTCCGTTACGTAGCCGTCTTCGTCCAGACGGAATTCCAAAAGGGTGTTTTTGAACTTTTTGGGCCTGTAAACCCAGTTGACGAGCTGTTCTGCATAAACGCCTTGGTAGGTGCCGGTGGTATCGGTCACACCCGCTTCCGACGTAGTCTCGGGGAGACCAAGCGGATTCTGCTCGCCGGTGGCCGCTCCGAGGTACCGGTTAACGATGTTCAGTGCCGAAGTTTGCAAGTTGCCTGGAGCACCTGGAGGTCCGTATGGGCCGTATCCGCTGGGGGCACCCGGGGCACCAGGAGGACCGTAGGGTGAATAAGGCGAGGTAGGAGCTGTAACCGAGGTAGCTGTTCCCGGGGCGGTTTCGGTGCCGGCCGTACCCGCAGCAGTTTGAATCTTCAAACCGGGGACCGGCCGGTTGCTTTCACTGCCGGACATAATGAACTCAACCGCGCCGGGGCTTCCGTAAGCCCGAAGCACTGCAAGCCCCCTATCGCCTATCCGAATTCCGGCGAGGCGGCGTTCAAACTGCTGTGCATATGCTGAACCGCAGAAAACTCCCAAGAGGGCGCCAACCAACGCTGTTTTCACAAAAATGTTCCTTACTACCATATGAACCTCCAACCATCAGTTTACGCTAAGTGATTATGTTGTGCAAGCCCGCTCAAGGGTTCGGTGGAGCATTCACCCAAAAGCGAACTCGTTTTGGTGTTTCCCCTGAGGCTTCTGCATCCGCGCCGACAAGACCTCCAAAGGTGTCGTTAGCCACCACAACTCCAACACGGTATCGGTGCTGGCCGCATTCGGTGCAGGTAACAACAAACACCATCTCGTGCTCGCCGTCGGATGCTTCCTCTGTGTTCCACACCCATCGGTAAGGCGGGCGTTCGGCGCTGAAAAGCCGCTTGCCGTCCAAAAACACTTCCACCTTAACCAAGCCTTTGTGGGCGGAAGCCGACTCCCAAACAACGGGAACGACTCCGTGGACCAAAGCTCCGTCGAAGGGGAACATAAGGCGGACATCGAGGCGCTTGCGTCTTGCTCCGGAAGGGCCGGGGCCTGCCGCTGGACGGGATTTAGAAGCATCAATCTCCAACAGCACCTCGGTTCGACGCCCAGGGTAAACGCGGACCTGCACCGTCCTGCTTCTTCCGGAACCGAGCAGTGCGGTTGCCAGATACTTTCCGGGCGCAAGTCCCTCGATCTCAAATGCGCCGTCGGCGTCAGCCGCAGCTGTTCGCCGCTCTGGGCCAGCGATTTCAACAACAGCGCCGGATGCAGGTTTGCCCCCGCTTGTTGAAACCACACCGCCCAAGCGGCCCGGCTCCTCTTCCTTGTTCACAACTGCCACGGCCACCGAAGTAGCCCAAACCTCGCCTTTATTAGTGCTTGCAAGCGCGCTGAGAACATGCGGTCCGTTTGACGTTTGCCGCGTATTCCACTTCACCGACCCGGGAAGCCGCCTGAGCACACCAAGCCTGCGGCCGTCAACAAACACTTCCGTGCGGCTCGGAACACTTTTACCCGCAGCTTCAATCTTTATCTCGACCGCTCCGGAAACCGCCGCTCCGTTTTTAGGCGCTCCAATGCGAACTGCGTAGCTCGGCACAGAAGCTCCAACGATCAGCTTCTGCACGAAGGATGCCGATGCGCCAACCGCTCCCAAAAGCAGAGCAACTCCAACGAAGGCGTACCGCCGCCTCCAAACGGAAACGGTCCGCGCGCGTTTGGAACGCCCTTCGGCTTCGCATTTTATGGAGCGGGACACGCGTTCCCAAATCCTCTGCTCCATCGAATCCGGCATCACCGGTGTGGACAGCGCCGTTTTCACCGTGCCGGCAGTTTCAACCAGCGTCCGAAGCTCTTCGTCGTCGGCCGGGACCGCGGCTCTGTTTTCATTGATGGAGTCTATCGCTTCCGACAAGCGTTCTTCCAGCGGCTCTGCGCTCATTCTTGACAGGTCTCCTCATCCTCAGACAACATATTGCCCCAGTATTCCTGATCAGATTCCATAAGCCTTCGCAGGGCTTTAAGGCCGCGAGCTACGTATTTCTTCACAGCGCCCTCGCTTACCCCAAGGCGCTCGGCCGTTTCGCGCACCGACATTTGCAAAGACAGCCTGCACTGAATTGCCAAACGCCATGGGCGGTGCAAACCCATAAGAAGCGTTTTCATCCGCTCAGCTTCTTCGGCGCGTAGGAACTCCGCTTCCGGATCGGAAGAATCGGCATCGGCCCAACCTTCAATGAGAAGCCCCTCCGGGGCATCCATCCATTCATCCTCAAGCGGCCCTGCACCGAAGCTTCGCGCCCGGGCCTTGCGGCGCGCTTCCACCGCGTCGGCAATTTTACTGCGCACCACTGTTCTCAGCAGTCCCGAAAATTTTTCTACCCTCTGGCCGGAGCAGATCGCCTTCCACACAGCCGTCCATATTTCCACAAGGACATCCTCGACGTCGTCTTGGTGCACTTTGCGGCTGACGACCGCGTGGCAGATGCTGATGTGCCTTCGGTAAAGTTCACGAAACAGAAACTCCGTATCCAAATCCGGCGCGGCGCTCCTCCGCATTCGACGCTGGATTGCCTGTACCAGCTCCTCATCGGTTTGCTCAAGCGGAAGTTTGGAACGGAGTGGTAGTTTCATTCTAGCCGTGCCGGAGTTTCTCTTTTCCATTTAGATTAGTCGGTAAATAA
>JBMFPP010000237.1:0-4591 GCA_049969055.1 Armatimonadota bacterium
GCAGACCGGAACCGCCCCCCAGTCCGCCGCGGGATATGGGAGCGCCTCCGATGGGGATGTTCGGCGGCCCGGGACGCGGTCCCGGTAGGGATTTCGGATCCACCTATGTTGGTGAACCGCTGGCCAAAAACGATGCTGAGAAGAAAATCCTCGATACCATGGCAAACATGGTCGGCGGCCGTAATCTGCAGAATGTTCCAATGGGTGACGGCCGCCTGCTTAGGGTGCTGACCGAAGCTGTAGGTGCCAAGAACGTTGTTGAGATCGGCACATCCAACGGATACAGCGCTCTCTGGATCTCCATGGCCCTTAAAAGCACTGGCGGCAAGCTGACAACCTTCGAAATAGACCCGGAAAGGGTTAGAATGGCCCGTGAAAACTTCCGCCGTGCCGGCGTGGATCAAATCGTTACAGTTGTTGAAGGAGATGCCCACGAGCAGGTTACAAAACTGAAGGACCCAATCGACCTCCTCTTCATCGACGCGGATAAAGAGGGCTATGCAGACTACTTGAAGAAGCTCCTGCCGCTTGTCCGCCCCGGAGGCTTGATACTGGCGCACAACTTCGATATGCTCGGCCAGGACTACGTTCGGGCCGTTACCACCAACCCAAATCTGGAAACCATTTATCTTCCCTCCAGCTTCGGCGTAACGCTGAAGAAGCGCTGAGGTATTCAGCCAGTGTGTACCGTCCCAGCGGTGCACACCGCGCCGCCCGGGTGCGTGCTTTGCCGTTCTGCACGTACTCTGGGCGGCGCAAGCAGTGAGGGTGTTGCTTTTTCCTTTCAAGAAGTTTTGGCGTTCGATTGGCCGCCGTTGGGGAATTGTTTTGCCAAAACTTCTTGAGGGAGAACTGTGGGGAGGCTCCAATTGAAAGCGGGTCCGCGCAAAGAGCTGTCGCTTTTCGACTCCGCCGCCCTCATTGTGGGGATCATCATAGGGATTGGTATCTTCCAGGTGGCTCCTGATGTTGCGCGCGGGGTTTCCACGTGGCACGGCGTGCTGGTGATTTGGGCGCTTGGCGGTCTGCTCTCGCTGTTCGGGGCCCTCGGGTATGCGGAACTGGGGGCGGCTTATCCATACGGTGGAGGGGATTATGTTTACCTCAGCAGGGCTTACGGACGGTGGGCGGGGTTCCTCTTCGCCTGGATGCAACTTTCCATTGTGCGCCCAGGCGACATCGCTGTTGTGGCTTTCGCGTTTGCCGCTTACGCCCGCACGCTTTACGACCCGTTTCGCAACAGCGCCGGTTCTCTAAGCCTTTCTTTCTACGCTGTTGCGGCTGTGGTGGTGCTGACCGCTGTCAATGTTTTGGGGGTGCGCCTCGGCAAATGGACCCAGAACCTGCTGACTTTAGCTAAAGCTGTGGGACTGTTGGCAATTGTGGCTGTGGCGCTGTTTGTGCCATCTGAGGTACACTCTGCGGTGCAGGCCGCCCCGCCGATCCCGGCCAGCCTTGCCATGATCTTTGTGCTTTTCACGTTTGGCGGATGGAACGAAATAGCCTACGTTGCTGCAGAGATCAAGAACCCGGGGCGAAACATTGTGCGCGCGCTGGTGCTCGGCATTGCGGCAGTAACGGGTTTGTACTTGCTGGTCAATGCGGCCTATCTGCGCGCTCTGGGCCATGCCGGAATGACGGTATCAAAAGCCATTGCTGTTGACACAATTTCGGCCGCCTTTCCGCAAACTGCGGGAAGAATTATCGCGGCGTTGGTTTGCCTTTCGGCTTTGGGGGCTGTTAACGGCTTGATTTTCACCGGGGCCAGGATTTCGTACGCAGTTGGCGCCGACCATCGGATTTTCCGCTGGTTGGGCAAGTGGGACGAGCGCACAGGTACGCCCGCGCGGGCGCTTCTGCTTCAAGGGGCCATTGCTGTGGCTCTTATCGCGGTGCTTGGCTCTTACGCTGAAACCCTTCTCTACACAGCCGCGCCGGTTTACACATTTCAGCTTGCCACAAGCCTGGCGGTTTTTGTACTGCGCCGCAAAGAGCCGCACGTTCAGCGCCCTTACCGCGTGACGGGGTATCCCTTCACGACCATTGTGTTCTGCGCATCCTGCGCTTACTTAATCTACAGCGCTGTGAGGTACCGCCCCTTGGTTGCGGCGTGTGCGGCTGCGATACTGCTCTTGGGTCTGCCGCTTTATTGGCTCACCTCCCGTCAGCCTAAAACCGCTGAAACAGCTTCCACCACGGATACAGGCACGTAGGTGGAAAATAATTCGGCGCAGGAAAACTACCTGCGCCGAATTATTCTTAACCCGTCCTGCTTACTTGCGCGGTTTCGCGTGAGGGCAGATTCCGAAAACCCTTAGGGGGTTGTCAACCGTGAGGCGGCGAACCCACTCGTCGGAAATGCCCGCGGACTTAAGCTTCGGGATGAATCCTTTTACCAAGTAGATGTAGTCGGGCACCGGTGAATCGTAAGCCTGGCCCGCGGAGAACCCAACTACATCTTGGGAGAGAAGCAGTCTATCGCCGTAGCCTTTCTCTATGAGTGTTTTGATCCATGGGATGTAGCGGTCGGCGTTGTTCGGATTGATGGCATCGTATTCCACAACCGCGCCCTGCTCTGCTATGCGGATGTGATCTTCGAAGTTCGGGATGCTGTCGGTATGCACCACAACGAAGCGCGACAGATCGTATCCCACATCCTTTAGGACCTGAATCTGGCCCAGGGCCGCCGAAGCGGTGTTGGTATGCGAAGCTATGCATACGCCGGTGCGTGCGGCGGCTTTTGCTGATGCTCTCAGGATTTTCTTTTCCACCTCGTCGGGGCCGGCGTCACTGCAGGCTGTTTTAATGAAGCCCGCTTTGATGCCGGTTTCCTCTATGCCTTTGGTGATTTCATCCACCATCCATACTTCAAGCTCGGCTTCGGTTTTCTCCCTGCCGAACCGCGGACGCAGGGGGTCTCGATACAGCCCCGTGTTGGTGAGAATCAGGAGTCCGGTGCGCTTCGAAAGCTCGCGGAGGGCTTGTGGGTCGCGCCCTATTCCGATCGGCGTGCAGTCCATCATAACGGACACGCCGCTTTCCTTCAGCGCCCGCAGAGGGGCTTCAAGGCGCTGAATCACCTTATCGACGTCGTAGTTGGCACGCCCCGCTTTTTCCGGACCGGCGAAGTCGCAGAGGGCATGTTCGTGAGGCAGTATTACTCCGGCCGGCGGTGTTACATCTCCGGTTACGGTGCGCAGTTTTGGTGCTGAAGCAGTTGAACCGCCGGATGTTGTATGCACGGCTATGGCAGTGGCCAAAGAAAGCGCTAAAATCATCCATACCTCCTTAAAGCATCGGAAATCCAGGAAGACACAGCGGGGTTTAAATATTTTGCTCTTCGCGTTCCGACATGGAATTTAAGGAAAATTCGTCGGCTGCTGTGGTGGGTTCGTCTGTTTGCTCCTCCGTTTGCGTGTCTTCCTGTACATGCAGAGCTGCCTGCACAATGCGGTCTGCAAAGCTCAACCGGCAGGCAATGGTGGGGTACTCCGGATCTTGGGGGTCAGGGCGCTTGTCAACAAGGACTATATCCAGCTCCATCAAGAGGGCAAGCCAGGCGCGGCGTTCCTCTTCGGTTTCTCCGAATTCGCGGTGGAACGACATTGCCTTCTCAAGATTTGCCAGCGGCGCCCACGGGCGGTATCTAAGCTGTTCTGCCAAAACGCGTATAAGAAGTTCTGTGGTGCTTCTCAAAGAGATTACGGCAGGATGTTCCGGATTTAGGTGACAGCCTGCTGTAGGCCTTTCCGGGCAGGAGCGGTTTGGGTAATGGTTGACGATGATTATACCGCTTTGGATGGCCCGTTCGATTGCGGCTCTCATTCTATCGCCGCCGTACCGCTCCTCCAGTATGCGCCGCAGCTGCCCCATCGACATCCAAGGCACGTCTTTGTTCACCGTGAAGTGCTCTACGCACAATATCAGGTGGTAATCTATCCACTCTTCCGGGTTGCTTGGGCCGTATCGGAAGCGGCGCACCAGGGGATGTTCGAAGTTCAGCCGACAGCCGGTAACCGGTCGGTCGGGGTAGTTGGGGTTTTCCTTTTTCTCAGTGATGATAGCCCCCATATGGATTAGGGTGTTGATCCAGAAGCGGCGGTCTACCGCACTGTGGGTTATGTTTGGATCGGCGGCAAGGGTTCTGTCTAGGAGGCCGTAGGCAACCCATGGTTTGGATGCCAGCTGTTCGCGGAGTACTTGAATGATGCGGGGAACCAGCTCCAAGCCAGCGGCGGCCAAGGGATGCTCTCTGTTCAGGTAGCAGGCGGTAACTTCGGCTTCAGGATTGCGCGCATGCGGGCGCTTCTCGGTTTTTAGGATACCTTCAGAGACTGCCAGATTCACCCACCAAGACCTCTCGGCCGGGGTTTGCCCGAAGGTAGTATCGTCGGCAAGCTCCTCGCACAGTGTTTTGAAAGCCACCCAGTTCCACGCGCGGGTGTGCAGTATCATATCCGCCTTCAGAATAAGGGTGGCCAAGACCGGTGTTGTGTAAGACACGGTATCTGCACCGCGGCCTTGAGAGGGCGAAAATTCATCCAGGGGTTCCTCTGCGGTGAGCGCCGTGTGGTTATCTGCCTTGAGAAGC
>JBMFPP010000238.1:0-4578 GCA_049969055.1 Armatimonadota bacterium
GAGTAGTTCAGTGGTAGAACGCCTCCTTGCCAAGGAGGAGGTCACGGGTTCGAGCCCCGCCTCCCGCTCCATTTTTTGTTTGTGGCTGTTAGGCCCGTCCGGTTTGGGCGGGCTTTTCTGTTACGGCTGTGGCCGTTCCGGCTTTTCACCCGATACATTATCAGCCTTGCGCCTGAGAAATGACCGAAGAAGAGCTAGAGTACCTCTTAACACCCCAAGGGCAGGAGGCGCTTCGCTTTGCCTCCAGCTTCCCTGAAGATCCTCTTTCTGCGGTCGAAGCACTGCGAAAGCGGTTCGGCCCGAAGTATGCGGCAGCTGCGGCAGAGCAGGCATACCTGCGGAGAAAGGCCAAAACCAAGTTCAGCCGCGCTGACGCTATGTACTTTACCCGCGAAGCACTTGAGCAGTCCTCTGCCGAGGTTGTATCTAAACACCGTGCAAAGCGCTTCTCTGGGATGAGCGCCGCCGATTTGTGCTGTGGCATCGGCGGGGACTCCATTGCTTTGGCGGAGCAATGTGGGCTTTTGGTAGGAGTGGATATCGATCCGCTGAAGGTGCGCCTTACCAAGCTGAACCTGAACGCATACCATTTGAGTTCCAACGCGCTTTTATACGCCGGGAAAGCAGAAGATTTCAACGCCGCAGTAGATGCTGTGTTTATCGACCCATCCAGACGTGCAGGAGACAAGAGGATCCGGTGCCTGGATTATACTGAGCCGCCGATGCAGGCGGTGTATGCACTGTGCGAGCGCTTCGAAAAAGTATGCCTCAAAACCTCTCCTATGCTGGACGATAACCAGGTCCCTCTTCCGCACGAATTGGAAATAGTTTCCGTTGCTGGAGAGGTGCGCGAAGCTGTGCTGTGGTTCGGAGAGTTCCAAAGCTGTCGCAGGCGCGCTACTCTGCTTCCCGAAGGGGTTACAATAACCGAAAACCCCGATGCAGTCGTTGATGTAAAGCCGCCTGGAGAGTACCTTCTGGACCCAGACGGTGCGGTTGTGAGAGCACATCTGATCAACGAAGCGGCGGTGCAGCTTAACGCGTGGAAGCTCGATGAGAATATTGCTTACCTTTCATCCGATGCTCCGGTCATTTCTCCGCTTGCGCGGTGCTACCGCGTGCTGGACCTTTTCCCGTTCAACCTGAAGCGGCTGAACCGGCGCCTTAACGAGCTCGGCGCCGGCCGAATAGAGGTCAAAAAGCGCGGCTTCCCTGTACCTGCCGAGGAGGTTCTGCGCATGCTGAAGGTAAGCGGCAGTAAAGCGATCACGGTGATTGTTGCCCGCATCGGCGGCGGCCGCACCGTTTTCCTATGCGAACCCTGCAGTTCCCCAGAAGAAGGCTTCTCCAGCGCGCAGTGCTGAAAAGGCGGTCGGCAAGACCAGCGACCATTCTCGTCTTTCAGCTAATTGAACCGGCAGGTCCTCTCAAGCTACTGTCCCCAACTGTAAACCAGCACGGAACCGTCGGATGCGTTTGGGTGGTAGCGCATCTTTGTTTTGATGAGCTTCATCTGCCCTGGGGTAAGGAACCATTTGTTCCAGCGGGGTTTATCCACCACAATCCATCCGCGCGGATGCTTTGCCAAAGCATCCAGCAACATCCACTCATCTTCCAATATCAACGAGCCGGTATATCGATCGCGCACCCCTCCAGGCTGCTTTCCGCTGTTGATTGCGGCTGTCAGCGCCTCGTGGCGTCGTATGGAATAATCCGGCTTCCTGCCCAAGTAGTATAAAATCGCCAGAGGTACAGAAGCCGCGATGGCGTCGCTTTCAGCGGCGCGGTCCCTCAAGTAGTACGCCACACCCCTCCAATCGTTGTGGGGAACGGTTATGCCATGGTACTGGCGAAAGGCAGTGGCTCCATAGTGAAGCGTACGGTAGTTGAGAAGAAAGACTGCCGCAAGCAAACCACCAATCAACCAAACGGCGGCCGACTGCTGTTTGGGTGCGGCACCGAGGCGTCCTGTCAAAAGCTTGATCTTCGGCGCAAACCAACTGGAAGCTTCCACCACCCCCGCCGATAAAAAAACCAAAAACACAGTGTATAGGTAGAGTATGTATCTTTCGGATTTCCATGCCAGTACAAAGCTGTGAAATAGAAGCGGAACCAGAAACACCGTGACGAGGTAAACGCCCTTCCTTCCCCTTGCAAGCAGAATTCCTGCTCCCAGAAGAGCTATCCAGTGAAATTTGCTGTCGAACAGGACCGGCAGGTAGAAGCTGTACATCGAGGCCTTCCAACGGGCGTACAGAGGACATTCTTGGGACAGCTTCCAGAATTTCTCAAGCAGGGGGGTTGAGGAAACCACGGCAAGCACTGCCAACCCCAACATCAGAACAGCGGAATATTTGGAAGTCACTGCGGTTTTGAAGCCATGCTTCGCCCAAACGAATACAAGCATCAGCGCGCAGTATACTCCAAGCCCAAGCACAAACAACCCAGCAAGCATCTGCACAGAGTAAGCAAGCGCCGTCAAAACTCCAGCCGCGGCAAGCCATCTGAAATCTAAAGATCCAAGAGAGTGCTTGGACACGTCTGATTTATTATCCGGCTCAAACCCCTTGTAAAAGCAAAAAAGCAGAAGTACAAAGAGGAACGAAAACATAGAGTACATGCGGCACTCACGCGACCACCCAACCGTCAGGGGCAGGAATGCTGTTAAAAAGGCGGCAAAAAGCCCTGTGTATGCGTTGTGAAAATACGCTCCAAGCAGAAACACCGCCAGCACTGTTAAAACACCAAAAACCACGCTGGGCAGTCTTGCTGACGCTTCGCTCACCCCAAAAAGCTTGAAAGACGCCGCCACCAAAAACGTGTACGGCAGTGCCCTTGTATAGTAATAGCCCGAAGGAAGCTCCGGCTTTCCCGTCTTGAGGATGCTTTGAGCGGCGTACACATGGTCGTATTCGTCCATAAAAAATGTGGGCTACCCCAAATTCAAAGCGCGCACAACTATGGCGGCTGTTGCAATCAAGAGAAGGACCAAGGCCACCGCGAGCCTCCGTTTCGCGAGGCTTGCGGAACCACCAACCGGCGGCAATCTGTCTGAAGCAACTGGAATTTCCGAAACGTCTGCAAAACCTAATTTTGTCTGAGGAGTCATACCAAATTATACCTTCCTGCCCTGGGATGTACAGCTTCCTAAAGAGCTTATGGCAATGTACATGCCATAAAACCCTGTGGTTAGGAGTTCGTGCTTTTCCAATCGACATCCCTTTGCGTGCGCTAGGCAGGAACAAAGAAACGATCGAAAAAAGTATAAAGAACCGTAACTAAACGTACGAAAATATATACACTCGGCTTTCGGGCCAAAAACACAGAAGGAGAGGAAGGCTTCAAAAACAGCAATGGAGCACAAACAAACTCGAGGGATGTTTGCCGTACTGCATTTGCGCTGTATTTTTTGGTTGTTCATTATTCTGCTCAGCGCCAACTGCGCTTTGGCCTTTTCGGTAAGTGTTGGGAAACAGCATCCGTTTCTGTTTGTGGATAAATCGGAAGTGGAGAGCGCGAAGTCAAACGTTTTCGCGCGCAAACTTCCCCGGGTAGTGACAGCCTACAACAAGTTGAAGTCCAAGGCAGACTCCGCACTCTCGCTGTCGGTGCCGTCTTCATACGGATACGAAGAAAACAGCGCAGAAAAATACGGCGCGGCCGGTGTTCGCCTCGCCACAGCCTATGTGATGACCGGCGATACTAGGTATGCCGCCAAAGCAAGGTCGATCTTAATCGGCTTGGCCAAGGGCTTTAACCCCAGCAGTTCCACAGTCTCGTACAACTACTACTTGGGCTTCTCGCGGAACATCCCGATGTATGCGCATATCTACGACCTGCTGTACAACTACCTAACCAGCTCCGACCGGCTGTTGGTTGCGAACAACCTACTGCGGCCCGCCGCAAACGTTTTGAAACAGTATGTTTACGATCCCAAAAGCAATGTGCGCTCGTGGCACAGCCTTGCCGTAGGCTGTATAGGCTTCGTCCTGGAAGATTCAACGTTAACCAAGCACGCTGTGGAAAGCACCGGCGGATTCAAATACCAAATTGCAAACTGTATAGGCGCTGACGGAATTTGGTGGGAAGCCACCATGCAGTACCACTTTTTCGCCCTCTCTCCGCTGGCCCTTCTGGCCGAGGCCGCGGTGCATTCTGGTTCGGACGAGGATCTGTACTCCTATACTTCACCAAACGGTAGGTCGCTCAAGATGATGTTCGATGCGCCGATACAGCTCGCCGACGCGGGATTCTTCCTGCCGGGAAACAACGACAGCAGGGGAGACAGAACTCTGCTGGACCAGGAGCTTTACGAGCTGGCGAACAAAAGGTATCCAGACCCTCAGTACGATTGGGTGATATCAAAATCACCGTCGCCGCTTTCCGGATACGTTTTGCTTGAAGGATACACCCTGTTCGGGCAGCCGTGTGCGCTTGTGGCACCGCCCTCACCGGACAGAATGATCCACGCCGGAGTCGGTTGGGCCACGCTTAGGGAAGACACAACACCGCAGTTTTGGGGCTCGGGGAGCATAATGGTGATGCTGGACTACGGCCCTCACGGCGGTTCGCACGGCC
>JBMFPP010000239.1:0-4576 GCA_049969055.1 Armatimonadota bacterium
CAGGAGCTTTCGCCTGTACCTCCACCAACAACTTACGTTGAGTGGGACGACGCCGTCCGCGCCGTAAAAAGCACCCGCAGGGTTTACCTGCATGCCGTTCCCCGCTCCATTCCTTGGGAGACCAACGTCCGCCCGCTTGATGTTGAATGTAAAGCAGTGAAGCGCTACTTCGGGCAGATGTCGGAGCTGGCATCGGATATGAGGTCCCACCTAGCCGAGGGAGAGCAAATTGTGCTGTTCACAGATCGACAGCGGCGCGTGCTGGACCTTTTGGCAGAGCATAAGATACCTGCCGAACCTGGTGAGTTCAGCTCTCCATCGGTTGCTCAGGCAGGAAGTTTTGACGTTCAATTGGGTATTGTTGGTTTGTCAAAGCTTCTTGTTGTGCGCGGACGTCTGAGCGAGGGGTTTGCCGTACCCATGCTGAAGCTTCGGGTGCTCACCGATGTTGAAATGTTTGGTGAGCGCCGTGTGGTTAGACCCCGCCGCACCTTTAGGTTGGGAGCCCCTATACTTGCAACATCGGAATTAAAAGAAGGCGACTATGTGGTGCACATCAACCACGGAATCGGCATATACCGCGGTTTGGTGCGCCTAACCGAGGGGCAAACAGAGCGCGATTTCCTTCGCATAGACTACGCCGGCGGAGATAAGATATATGTACCCACGGACCAATTGGACCGCGTTCAAAAATACATCGGAAGCGGTGAGCATCCCCCTGAAATACACCGTCTGGGATCCGGCGCTTGGGGAAAGACCACCGCCCGCGTTAGGGCAAAAGTGCGTGAAATGGCAAGGGAACTGCTTCAGCTTTACGCCGCCCGCGCCGCCTCCCAAGGCTACGCATATGGACCGGATACCATTTGGCAACAGGAGATGGAGGATGCCTTTCCTTACACTGAAACCCCGGACCAGGCCCGCGCAATAGAAGAGGTAAAGCGCGACTTGGAATCTCCGGTGCCGATGGACCGCCTTATATGCGGCGATGTGGGCTTCGGAAAGACCGAGGTTGCCATTCGTGCCGCTTTCAAAGTGGCCGTGGAGGGAAAGCAGGTGGCGGTGCTGGTTCCGACCACGGTTTTGGCCGAACAGCACTTCGAAACCTTTCAGGAGCGGATGAAAGGCTTTCCCCTCCGCATAGAGATGCTGAGCCGCTTTAAAACGCCGGTGGAGCGCAAGCGAATCTTAGAGGGATTGAAAGACGGCTCGGTGGATATAGTTATAGGAACGCACATGCTGTTGTCTAAAAACGTGCAGTTCCACGACCTGGGTCTGCTGGTGATAGACGAAGAGCACCGCTTCGGCGTGGCCCACAAAGAGCGGCTGAAACAGCTCAAAACCAATGTTGACGTCATAACCCTCACAGCCACCCCCATACCCAGAACCCTCCATATGGCTCTCTCCGGCATCCGGGATATGTCCATCATCAACAATCCCCCGGAGGGCAGAATGGCCATCAAAACTTATCTTTCGGAGTACAGCGACTCTTTGGTGCGCAGTGCCATTCTTAGGGAGTTGGACAGGGGCGGACAGGTGTTTGTTGTTTACAATAGGGTAGAGAAGATTGATCTTGCGGCATCGCGGATACAGCGCTTGGTGCCGCAGGCCAAGGTCGGCGTAGCCCACGGTCAGATGCCGGAGCGCCAGCTGGAGCAGGTGATGTGGGAGTTCTACCACCGCAAGTTCAATGTGCTGGTGTGTTCCACCATTATCGAAAGCGGGCTGGATATACCCAACGCAAACACCATTATCATCTTCGATGCGGACAAGCTCGGCCTTGCCCAGCTTTACCAGCTTAGAGGTCGGGTGGGACGCTCGAACCGCCAGGCGTACTGCTACCTGCTTTACCGCAAAAACAAAATTCTCTCCGAATCGGCTCAGAAACGTCTGCAAACAATACGCGAGTTCACAGAGTTGGGGTCCGGCTTTCAAATTGCTATGAAAGACCTGGAAATCCGCGGCGCCGGAAACCTTTTGGGCCCGGAGCAAAGCGGTTTCTTAGAGTCCGTGGGCTTTGAGCTGTACTGCCAGATGATCGCAGATGCAGTTCGAGAGCTGAAAGGAGAGAAGGAAGAGGTTGTGGAGCTTCCACCTGTTGATGTGCACGTTGATGCTTACATACCGGCGGATTACATTCCCTCTGAGGGTTTGCGGATAGCCTTTTACCGACGGTTGGCATCTGTGCGCACCAGCGAGGACCTTCAGCGGATCCAAGAAGAGCTTGAGGACCGATTTGGAGATCCTCCGCCGCCGGTTTGGAACATCATTCAGCTTATTCACATGCGCCTGTTGGCCCATGCCTGCGGCATCGCCGGTGTGTCTGCCGACAGCCGCCGCGCTGTTTTCCGGCTTTCCCAGAGGCTTACAAGGCCGGATATCAATATCCTCTCGCTGAGGCACAAACATTGGTACCCTCAGATCGATAGGGTGGAAGTGGAGATAAGCGGAAAAAGCGATGTTCTGCAGGCAGTGAATCAAAACCTGCGGATACTTGCCGGGTATTTAAAGCCCGGGGTTGACAAGCAGATTCCCCATCCAAAGCGGCGGCGTTCGAGAGAAACGGCTCTGACGGCGAGGTAGAACTTTGTGAAAATCGGGATTTTCACAGAGGCGTACACTCCAATAGTAAGCGGCGTTGTGACTTCAACGCGCCTGCTTTTGTCCGAACTCCGCCGCCGCGGCCACGACGTCAGGCTTTACACACCCCGCCATCCGGCCCATCTAATCGATGAACCCTGGGTAAGCCGCTTCCCTTCTATATGCTTTCCCGTGAGGTCCTGGATACCGATCACCGTTCCGTACTCGAAGCGCCTGCTTCGGGAGATTCGAGAGGCGGGGTTCGACGTATTCCACACGCAGCAGCCGTTCATAATGGGCAGGCTGGCTAGGTATCTGGCCAGAGAAAGTGGAGCCCCTTTGGTTTGCACGATCCACACTCAGTACGAACACTACGTTCACTACGTTGCCCCAACAGCTCACCGTGCGGCTAAGGCCGCGGCGAGGTACTTGGTGCGCTCTTTCTGCAACACCTGCGATATTGTAACCACGCCGGCAAAGGGTATGGAGAAGCTTCTGCGCAGTTATGGGGTTACCAAGCCCATTCATGTAATTCCCAACGGGATTGATCTGGAGCCGTACAAGCACGCAGACGGCACAGCAGTGCGCACCAAGCTTGGAATACCGAACGACGCAGTTATGTTTTCGTTTGTGGGGCGCTTGGCCAAGGAAAAGAACCTGCCCGTAGTGCTGCGCGCCGTATCTCTTCTGAAAACCGAGGCGCCAAAGATTGTACTGGTGCTGATCGGCGACGGCCCCGAACGCCCCAGCCTTCAGCAGATGGCGCAAACCCTGGGAGTTGCAGAGCATGTGATCTTTGTGGGGAGAGTCCCCCACATTGAAACTCCAGCCTACCACACGGCCTCCGATGCTTTCGTTATGCCGTCGGTTACGGAGGTCAACCCGTACGCAGTGATCGAGGCCTTGGCAGGCGGCACGCCGGCCGTAGCCGCGGATTCCTTCGGGATGAGGGAGATACTGACTGACAACCAAGACGCTCTGCTTGTGCCCCCGGAGCCTGAAGCATTCGCAGAAGCAATGCGGTGCCTGGCCAAAGATGAAAATCTCCGGCATTCTATGTCCGAAGCCGCGCGCGCAAAAGCTCAGCAATACTCCATACAGCGCTGTGCAGAGCGGTTTTTGGAAATATACGCCGACGCCCTGGGTAAGCTTGGTTAAGCGGGTTTGATAAAGCGGCGGCGGTAGGGTTGGGGAAGCGCCTTCGTCACGCGCGGCGCCGTGGTCGGAAATCGAGCGGCCTCAAACGGGCAGGGAACTGCTTCTACGGGTCGAAAAGCGAAACGGAGTATGGTGAGCGTTCGATGGAGCAACGAGACAGATTTCGCGGCTGTCTTTTGGGCCTTGCCGTAGGAGATGCTGTCGGCATCGCCGTAGAGGGTTACCCGCGGGGAAGCTTCAAGCCACTGACCGATATGGTCGGTGGAGGCCCTTTCGGTCTGCAGGCAGGGCAGTGGAGCGACGATACTTCCATGGCGCTTTGCTTGGCGACCAGCTTGGTTGAATGCGGTGGTTTCGACCTGCGCGACCAGATGGAGCGCTACTGCCTGTGGGCCGAAACGGGCTACCTGAGCAGTACCGGTTTCTGCTTCGACATTGGCCATACGGTGGCCTCGGCCATTCGGCGGTTTCGCCAGACAGGAGATCCGATTGCCGGCTCTAAGGATCCCATGTCGGCCGGAAACGGCTGCATCATGCGGCTGGCCCCCGTTCCATTGTTCTTCTTCCCGGATATAGACGCCGCGGAGCACTTTGCCGCAGAAAGCTCTAAAACAACGCACGGCGCCGAAGAGTGCGTAGATGCCTGCCGTCTCCTCGCCCGTATTATTGTGCGCGCTGTTTCTGGCAGACCCAAAGACGAGGTGGCACTGGCAGACGGCGCGGTTTTTAAGGGAAGCCCGAAGATAGCCGCCATCGCCCGCGGAGATTACCTGCGCAAATCCGAACCAGAGATACGCAGTTCCGGCTACGTGGTCGAAAGTTTAGAAGCGGCGATGTGGTG
>JBMFPP010000240.1:0-4561 GCA_049969055.1 Armatimonadota bacterium
TGCTCTGCTGTGCGCATCATCAAGTAGCAGTGCCGGATTTCGATAATCGGCGGCGCTGAAGATGTCCACCTGGATTCGCCTGGTTTCGGACGTCTGGGGCTGTTGGGTGCCCCCGCCCTCCGGCTGTTCCAACCGCGCAGGCGGTACCCCTCCTACCCTGAACGGATTTTCCTCGTAGGGTATTCCGTAAGCCCCGGTGACGTCTTGGAAAGCATAGAAGTAACCGTTCCCGGCTACGTACAAATACCCCCTGGTCAGCGCCGGCGTGGAGAAAATTGGGGTGGGACGCAGTGTAACCTCCGGTGTGTCATCGCGGCCGGTTGTTCCCCCTGCGTACTCCAATACGCCAGTTTGGACCTTCCACACCTCCTCACCAAAGGGCAAAGGCTCGGTTTCGGTGCCGTCGTGCTTTTTGAACTTCTTCGCACTACCGGCAAAGAACGCGCGAACCGTGCCGTCTTTACCGCCAACCCATATGTAGCCCTCACTGCTAACAACCGGTGAGGAGGAAAAAACCTCCTTCCTGTATCTATCTTCGCCGGTGATAGGAGCCGGCGCCGCCCAAGCAGGCTTACCGTCATCTGCTTTCAGGCAGTAGATATTGCTGTCTTCAGACCTAACAATAACAACGTCCTGCAAAGTGCCGCCGCCCTCACCGAATATCTTCACGCGTGCGAAAGCTGGCGAGGCTCGAAACTCCCCGGGAAGATGCTTCTCGGCACCAGGAGGATCGGAAGGAAGGGTGTATTCATCAAATCTCCACAACTCACTGCCGTTGGCAAGGTCCAGCGCATACACCACACCGGCATTCATGCCGCTCTCGGCGCTTTTCTTGTCGCGCCGGCCGGTAGTAGCAATAAACACAGCAGGCTTGCCCTTAACCGTTCCAATGCATGGAGTAGCCACCACCGGCGGGTTGTACAAACCCGTTATGCGGTCTCCAGGATCTCGGTTTGGATCCTCCGGCCCCGCAGGCAGCTCTCCGGTAATATAAGTCCACACCTTCTCTCCGGTTCTAGCATCAACAGCGTGAACCACACTGTCGGCCGCACCGAAAACAACCACATAGCGCCCACCGCTCAGCTGACCAAGAGCAGGCGACGAAGTTATGGGCTGACGCGCACTGCTGTACCCGCTTCCAATGCGGAAAAGCGGCCCGGCGGCGTATTTGCGTACGAGGGTTCCATTCCTGGCATCCAGCCAAATCAGGTAGCCGGTGCCGGTGCCAACAATAACCATCGGCTGTTCGCCCGGCAGCTGCACCACCAGCGGCGAAGAAACCACTTGGGCGTACGAAGTGGTATGTCCCTTACTGAGAAGCTTCAGCGTATCGTACCGCCAAATGCATCGAGCTACATACGTAACGTGCTCCACACCGGCGTCGTCCACCCTAGAGTACCGTATGGCGTTGCCAGGGTTGGCATCCAAGCAGTAAACGAAGCCGTCGTCACTGCCGAACACCACAATGTCCTGCGTGGTGAATGTGCCGCTGGCAGTGCCTCCATCCAAACGCTTCCATTTTGCCTCATACTGAAGCGGCTCGGAAAGATGGAACAAAGCCGGAGAAGACCGCACCGGGCCAAGCGGCTGGTAGGTCCGCGATACATCCGGGTCATAATCCGGACAGCTTTCCGCAACCCTCTTGGAAACGTCAACCAGAAACTCGTGCTCCGCTTTGCTGGTTGTGTTGTTGGGATCGTAAGGAACGTCGCGGTAGCCGTACCACCAAAGCGGATGGCCGCCTCTTGTTGCCGACCCCAATCCGCGGAACCCGTCGAAGCAGTAAACCGTGCCGTACTCGGCTAACAGTGCCGGCGTGCCGTCCGGCTGGGCCGCCTGAAGCTGGAACAGTTTGTAGGAAGCGAAGATAGCTACAAACATGCCGCCGGCCGTGCCAACCGCGGGAGAAGCCACGGCATTTCCTATGGAATCCAAAAACGGCCTATTCCTTTGGCTCGGATTGGGCACCGTGTGGGGGTAATTCCAGCGGGACCTCGGTGTGTCCGTTGCTCCACTGCTTCCCACCAAGCGCCCGTTCGCCCCGGAATGAAAACCGGTTCGCCCTTCGTCTCTGCGGAACATCGGCCAGTCCAAAGATGACTGTCCGTAGGCAATTAAACAGGCCGCGGCGATGACAGCTGTCAACACGGCGGTAACATGTCTCTTATGTAAAATGCAGCTCAGCATATTTGCAACCCGCTTCCGAATTATTTTCTCCTCAGAAACCACTTCAGTAGCTTCTATCTGCACAGCTCGGCTGTGTTAAAGCGTAAGTCCCAGCCGTCACCGGAGAAACCCGGAACCAAGCCCCACCCGGCCTGGGCACCGGGCTGTACTCCCACACCTCCGACCTAGCCTTATTCACCACCAAGATATTGCCGTTGGACAACTGCTTAATCATAGAAACCCCAATGGTTGGCGGAGCCTGAATGGCTCCCACCAACTTCAGAAGCACCTTTCCCTTGGGATACTTGCTGGGATCCTCCGGCAGTAAGCCCTCGAGCTGATATATCCCAGTTCCGTCAGCCATCAAAGCCTGCCAACTCGTTGCCCCTGCGCCGGTGAAGAACCTTTGAAACGACACAGGATTCACTATGGGTTTTTCGGAGCCGTCTGGAAGAAGTATACCGTTCATGAATGCCGCAACCCTACCACCGGGATCCACCGGTCTGCCGGAAGCATCCAGGAGTACCTGACCTTTGTCGTCTCTGGCCGGACCGGAAAGGATCACCACACTGCCGCCCTCGGTATCTGGAACGGATCCGTCTGCACTGTTAACGCTGTAATTCAGAACCGTTGCCAGCACGCTTCCGTCCGGCAGGCGCTGAGCACTGTGATACTGATACCGTTTCCCCGGCGTGTTGGTGCGGCTCGCCCATACCAGCACATGGTACTCTTGGTTCTCGCGCCTTGGGTCGGTTGGTACCACATCTCGAATATCCAAAATCCTGTAGTTTCCGCTGTCAACAACCAAAGTATGTATTTCTATGCCGATAATATTTCCCTGCGCATCGCGCTGGGGCTCCACCCACCTCTGCACACTGGTGGGCACGTTAAGCGTCAGCGGCTCGGAACCGCCCAAAATGTTGTATGGATCGGCAAAGCTCCGCAGTTCCCACAGCACCTCGCCGGCGCGGTTAACTTCAACCACCCTGTGGTTGCCGGTATCACACACTAAAAAGTTCGTATCACTCAATCGGAGTACCGCCGCCGGATGCGAAAAAGGAATTACCTCCGGCTGTTGCATCGGACCGCGCCAGTTCGGGTGCACCCCGCGGCCGGGGCTTGGCATCAACTGCCGCTTTGTCGTGGAAGACAGCGACCACACCGCACGGCTTCCGCTGGGAACAGCCTCGCCGGATGCGGCCGCCGCCACATCAAACGAGTTCTTTATTTCGACGATGCGGGTGGAGTCCGCAACCAGCGTAACAGGCTGGTGGAAAACCATTATGCCGCCCGGAGTGTTGACCGCCAGCACGCCTCCAACAGCCACCATCGGCGCCACAATCTGCCCCTGGTTGGGAACCGCTAAGGCCCCCGCCAAAGGAACGGTGGCAGGTTGTAAAAACTGCCCTCCTGATATGCCCAAAACCCTTGGATCGCTTGGATAAGCCAGTATATTCCCGTCGGCCGTGGCAATGTACATAGTGTCGCCGGCGATGGTCGGCCCAGCTATTATGTTGCCTGCTCCAATGCCCGTTCCGGCCAAACGCACATCGAAAAGCTTGTTAGCTCGCTTCGACTCCCCTTCTCCACCAAACTGGGTGCCGATCACCCCCTCGGTGGAAGCTGATATTTCAGCAACTTCCTCCGCAGTTCCTGGCCCACCGACAACCGGATACCTCACCGTAACCGGTTGAGACGCATCCAAAGCCGACGGCCCGGAAATCGAGAAAGAATTGATGAGAATGCGGCCGCGTTCAGTAACCGTTCCCAATCCAGGATTGAAATCCGTTACGTTGTCGATCACGAATTGATTTTGATTGTAGGTAAAAGCGGTGATAGCATAAGTGGGTGGCAGCATAGGATCTCTCTGAAGTATCTGCACCGAGAATTTTCGCGGCAGGTCAATCGGTGCTTTCATATCGATCCTGAACGTGGCTTTGGTATCAAACCCGATTATGCGTCCACTGCTTGTCCCAACGTACAAAACACCTTTGTAGTAAGCCGGCGGCCCCAACACAGCTGTATCTGGGAAAGAATAACGCCATTTTACGAAGGAGATCGGCGAACGCTCTTGGAACGCATACAAACTACTTTTGTTTCCCCTTATCGATGTGGCGATCACGTATACAGAGCCGTCCGGACCCACCACAGGAGTATGCAGAAAATCCGGATAGTCGGTTCCCTGAGTTCCCGGGAAGGCGTAAAAAGTGGTTCTCGGCTTGTACTGGTCAGCACTGCAGTCTATATCGTAGTCCGCATAAACCTCCATCCCAGGCTCAATAGGTTCAGATAAGCGTACATACCCCGGGCTGTAAGGATCGGCAGTGGCAGTAACCCTCGAATTACCCTTCACCCACACTCTGTACCTTTTCCAGGGGAAGTTGCTTGGAGCCAT
>JBMFPP010000241.1:0-4546 GCA_049969055.1 Armatimonadota bacterium
CGGTTACGATGAGAGCCGCTCCTTTCGGGGGAGGCGCGGCCGATATCGCGTTGGGAATACTAGTCGGTTTAGGGGTTGGTGCTCTTTACGGCATTGTGAACGGTTTTGTGATATCCCTATCGGGCCTTCCGCCTTTTATTGTGACTTTGGGAACTATGAGTATGGGAAGGGGTGCCGCACTGTTGTTGACTGGGGGGCTGGAGGTTACTGGCCTTCCACAGGTTTTCACCGCTGTGTGGCAGGGGAGCGGCATACCGAACGTCAGCGTGATGATTGCGGTTGCTGTGGTTATGCACATTCTGCTCAGCCGGACTTCTTTAGGGCGTCATGCGTACGCCATCGGCGGCAACGCCCAGGCGGCGAGGCTTTCCGGCATACCGATGGTTCGGTCGCTTACCGCAATCTACGGTTTGTGCGGCTTGTGCGCCGGCATCGCCGCGATGCTTACAGTGGGTAGGGAGGCGTCAACAAGGGGGACCGTTGGGCTTGGATACGAATTGGATGCTATTGCGGCGGCGGTAATCGGCGGCACAAGCTTAATGGGGGGGCAGGGCAGTGTTATCGGCACGGTGATAGGCGCGGCGACAATGGGCGTTTTGCGCAACGGATTGGTACTGCTTGGCGTAAGCGATAACAATCAGAAGATACTCATAGGCGCAGTTGTGATACTAGCGGTTTTGGTTGATAAACTGCGCCGCGGCACCCGTCTTTAGCGCTGGATGTGATGGTTGAAAACTTGGTAACGGGGGTTTTGCCATTTAAGTGTTGATTGTTGGTTTGGCGAAATCTCCTGGTTGTGAAGATCATGGTGGAGGGGAATGTATGAAATCGGGTTCATTAGCTCGAGGTTTTTGGGCGCCAATGGTGCTGGCTTTGGCCGTTTTCACCGCAGGATGCGGGAAGCCTCAGCAGACGGCAACAGGGCCGGGCGGAGAGTCGAAGCCGACAAGGGTAGCAGCAGCCAAACGCAGTGGGATCGCCATAGTTCCCAAAGCGATTGCAGGCGAGTATTGGATTGACTGTCAGAGAGGGGCAGAGAAGGCGGCCAAAGAGCTGGGGGTGGAGCTAACCTTCACTGGTCCCACTTCTGAAAGCGACGTTAGCGGTCAGATCGCCGTGGTGGAGAACCTTATCAACAAAAATATCGCCGCGATTGGGATTTCGCCGTGCAGTGCCGATGGTTTGAATAAGGTGGTTGCCAAGGCACTGCAAATGGGAATCCCTGTGGTTACCCTGGACTCTGACACGAGCGCCAAGGATCGTTTGTGCTACATAGGTACCAACAATAGGGCCGCCGGAGCTGTTGCGGCGCGGACTTTGGCGGCGCTGATCGGCGACAGGGGCAAGGTTGGTGTGGTGACCGGAGTTGCGGGTGCTAACAATTTGGAGGAGAGGTACCAGGGGTTCATGGAGGAGATGAAGAAGCACCCGAATATAACGGTGCTTCCGCGGCAGGCGGCTGAGAGCGATAAGTCTCTTGCTATATCCATCACCGAAAACCTCCTAACGGCGCATCCCGATTTGGCAGGCATATTCGGTGTTAACGCAATTTCGGGTCCCGGTGTTGGGCAGGCGGTAAAGGCCAGCGGCAAGGCCGGCAAGGTGAAGGTGGTTTCGTTCGATGTTACGCCGGAGCTTCAGGAGCTGTGTAAGGCCGGTGCAATTCAGGCGCTAATAGCGCAGAGGCCGTTTAAGATGGGGTATCTTGCTGTAAAAGTTCTTTACGACGCTCTGCACGGAAAGAAGCCAACCGGAGATATAGACACGGGAGTTGAGGTTGTAACGCGGGAGAAACTGTTGAAAGCCGCTTCCAGCAAGCAAACATAGTTTTGGTGTTTGATGGAGGCCGCAAGCCTTAAACTCCGACGAGATTTTGGGCGCGAATGAAAAGTCTACGTCCTCGTGTTGCGGCGATCAGGCACTGTTCGATGTCAAGGGCGGTGGCTCCTGGTCCTGCGTAAGCAGTAATTCCGGCCGAGGCAAGTTCTTCGTGGCTGAAATCGCGCGCCGGACTGATAAGCACTATAGGTAAGGAAGTCTCTTCTTTTGGTACGAGGCGTGTGGTGGTACTGCCAACAATCCAAATGACGAGGTGTTTTATCGGGGCGTTTGGATCGTTCGGATTCGGATCTATGTCGATGGCGTGGAGCTGGGCAACTATCCCGTGAGATAGGTCTTGGTTGTCGCACCAAATGCGAAATCCCCAGGGCATTGCGGCCTTCGGTGAGTTGAGGTCAGGACGGTGAGCAATCTCTGCCGTCCTGACCTTTATGCCCGCGCGGGAGCGGATTGGGACAAGTTGCGTACTGCGGTAAATGCGGTGTTCTGGCCTGAAGAACGCCTGCTGGCCGGACTCGTTCCGCGCACGGTTCCAGGGCTAGAACACGCGGCGAACTCTTTCTGCGTTTTGGCTCTGCGCGGGCAAACTTTAAAATCAAAAGCTTGTTCCATGCGGCTGTTTTGCTCGCCACTCTCTTGTGGGAGAAATGATTTCCTCGTTCTGCACCACTGATCTTATGTCCGAAAGCAGGTCCGAAACTGTTGAAAACGGCTTTTGATCGATTCCTTTGCGCATAACTTTATCGCCAACGATTAGGAAAGCAGCGTGAGCACTGCATCTCCAATGCTCCGGACCTATGGTGTACGCGAAGAAATCCACGTTGGTGAGGCACAGGATATAACGCTCTCCTTCTGCAAAGTTTGGCGAGTCCCATGCTCTGAACTCTATCTCGGGTGTTTTTGCATCGTAAACTCTGACGTACAGTGTTTCCCCGAGATCTGGAATGTCTTGATCTTTCCAGATCACTTCCACTTCGTCAAACAGAAAGTCGTGCCAGGCATAATCGCCGTCCCAGGGGTGTCTGTACTTTCTATCAACAACAGGGTGGCCTTTGACCCACTGTGCTGGCTCTTTCCGTGCGACCCGAGCTTTTACAACAAGTGAGGTACTGCGCGCAATCCACTTGGGGTCTTTGGCTTTCGGGGACAGGCTGGCAACGATTTCCACAGCTATAGGGTGCTTTGCATGGACTCCGCGGTTGCCTGCGGTGGGGGAGGATCCCGTGTGGAAATTTCTGCCGTCGGCGGTTTCGGTCTTCATGGTTATAGCGGCAATGGCAAGTGCCAGTGCTGTTGCCGTGGTTCCTACTACAGCTAACCTTTTCATTTTGCACTCTCCTGTTTAGTGGAACTGGCGCACGTTGTAGAGGTCTCGGATTGTATCGACATCATTCTGAGACCTACTGCCGTAGTTGTGGGGATAATACTCGCACATAACGTCCCCAGAGTTTGACGAATGGCCGGAGCACCCCCATATGTGGCCGGCTTCATGGACAGTCACATAGTCGATGCGGTAGTACACGGGATCCCCGTGGTCGTTGCGCACTGGAGGTTGAAGGTTCCCGTACTCGTCCCGCCACCTTCTGCCTTCATCGAAGACCACATAAGCAGACAGCAGTTCGTAAACCGTGCGGCCCTGCTCATCGGTGTAGAGCGAACCGTTTGAGTTGTAGCACATAATCGCGACTGCGTAAGTACCGCGATAGGGGTCGTAGGTATTGCCCACGCCCCAGTCAACGTGAGCGACGTAGCTGTTGGTTCCGTCTGTAATGTAGTACTCGGATACACCGTTCCAGGCGCCGTAGTATCTGCGCACACACGCATCGGACGCAGAGCTCCAGCCGTCGCTTGCGCAGTGCGAATATTGGATCACGTCGTTTACCTGGAGCGGCTCGTTAGTGCCTCGGCTGGAGAACCACCTCCTGGTTGCAACGAAGTACACAGAAGCATTGGTAGCTTTGGACGCAATGGATGCCAAGAGCACCAATGCAGCCAGGCAAATTGGAATTTTGTTCCTCACTTTTGCAGACCCCTGGCTCCCTGTGAAGCTCTCCCTTCCACAAAGTTAGACAGGTTTAAAGGGCGTTTTATTTGGCCTTTGAGTGCCTAAGGAGGTAGTTTTTGGCAGGGGGCGAAGGAGAAACTGCTGGTTTTGGGGTGTGGTGCCGCAAACAAAACAGTGCTTTCGAATTGTCTAACTCTATGAAGATAAGGATGAGTGAGCTAGTTAGCAGGCTGACTAAAAGCCGCTGTGGTGCGTTGAAACACCTGTCGGATTTGGAACTCGCCAGGCGGTCGTTGAGCGGCGACAGCGATGCTTACAGGGTGCTGTACGAAAGAAGCTATCGGCGGGTTTACGGAGTAGTGGCTAGACTTGCGAGCAGGCGCGAGGATGTGGAGGACGTAGTCCAAGATGCTTTCGTACGCGGCTACGAGATGCTTTCGCGTTACAGTGGAAAAAGCAGTTTCTCCACGTGGATCTGTGCAGTGGCTCTGAACCTTATGAAATCGAGATTGAGCAAGCTCGCTCGGGAGCAGCCGCTTCCCATAGAAAGAGAGGAGTCAGATACCACGGCCGCGGGATTGGAGGAAGCGGTTGCAGAGCGCGACGTGCTTGCCAGGGCACTGCTGAACTTGCCGGAGCACTACCGAGAGGTGCTGGTGCTGAGGTTTTTCGAGGAGCTTTCCTACCGCGAGATTGCTGAAG
>JBMFPP010000242.1:0-4526 GCA_049969055.1 Armatimonadota bacterium
CGCCGCGAAGACGCTTTGATAGCCTACACTTTCGTGAAGTACCTGAAACCGGAGATAAAACATGGCCGCTCCTCTTTCCCATGACTAAGGCGGCTGTTCGGGCGATGGATGCCGTACAGCAGTTTGCAAAATCCGCTTGGAACCTAAACGTCAGCGGCTTCGTTGTAACCGGAGCTTCGAAGCGGGGCTGGACAACATGGTTCACAGGCGCCGTTGACAACCGCGTTAAAGGCATAGCTCCCATGGTGTACAACAACCTGAACTTGCCTGAGCAGATGCGCCTCCAAGTACAGTCTTTCGGCACCTACAGCGAAGAAATTGCTGACTACACCGCACTAAACCTCCCGCAAATGCTGAACACCAAAGAAGGTGCCGCCCTCGCCGCGATTATCGACCCTTATACGCTCCGCAATCGGATCAAGATGCCCAAACTCCTCATCAATGGTACCAACGACCGCTATTGGCCCCTCGACGCGGCAAACAAATACTTCCCTCAGCTTGTAGGGCCGAAGTATCTTCTTTACGTCCCAAATTCCGGACACGGGTTGGAGGACCGACAGCGCGTTTTGGAAACCCTCTCTGCGTTTTACTGGTCGTGCGCAACGGGAGAACCATTTCCAACCCTCAATTGGCGTTTCGAGCCGTACGGTAAGGGCTAGTCAGGCTTGTTGTTAGCTCGAATCCTGCTCCTGCTGACGTAAGCGTTTGGGTGTCCAGCTCGCCGTCTAGGGATTTCCGCAATGCAAAGTGGGAGCGCCGCCGCACGGTGGTGCGCAAAGGCGATGCTTTTGTCTACATCCTGGATATTCCCAAGAGCGGCTACACCGCCGCCTTCGGAGAGGCCACATATTCTTGGAGCGGTGGATCCTTCCGTCTCTCAACAGATGTGCGAATTTTGAGCAGTGCGTCTGCGCCAAAAGCAGGCAAACCCGCCGGCAAGCGCGAATCATCTCTTTGAAGATTTGTTTCAGTCTGCTGAATTCTGCATGTTCGAAAGGAGATACTGCAAATGGCAGAAATGAATCCTGTACGTGTTCTCGTGTGGGATGAAAATCCGCCTCATGCTCCGAAAGAGGTTTACCCCAACAGCATAAACGGGGCAGTGGCGGAAGGCATCGAAAAACTGCTCGGCGATAAAGCTGTTGTGCGCCGTGCCAACCTTGACGACCCAGAGCAGGGTATCTCTCTTGAGGCGCTGGAGCAAACCGACGTGCTTATCTGGTGGGGGCACGCCCGACACGGCGAGGTGAGCGATACCACTGTCTCCCGCATTGTGGAGCGAGTACACAAGCACGGACTGGGCTTTATAGCCCTCCATTCGGCACACTACTCGAAACCGTTCCAGGCCGTCCTTGGCGCTCCGGGCCATCTCAAAGGCGGCTGGCGCGAAGATAACGGCCCGGAGGAGATCCGCGTGTGCGCACCTCGGCACCCCATAGCTCAGGGCGTTTCCGACTTCACACTGCCCGCCGAGGAAATGTACGGAGCGCCGTTCGACGTCCCACCTCCAGCATGCGTAATACTCCAGTCTTACTTCCCAAACGGCGGCGAGTACTTCCCAAGCGGCCTCACCTGGACAGTCGGCGAAGGCAAAACCCCGGGCTTCACCTCGGGACCCGGAGGCGGCGTTGGTGAAGGAGAGGGAATAGGCCGCGTGTTCTACCTCCGCCCCGGACATGAAACCCTGCCAACCTACTTCAACGAAAACATACGCCGGCTGATTGCCAACGCAGTCCTTTGGGCCGCCAAGCGGGTTTGATTTACACTGTTGCTGTCGGAATATCTCTAAACCGGCGTGGACGCATCGCTCGAGGCAGTTGGTGCGTCCACGCCGCTGGTTGAAAAGTGTGTCCGTCCCTTATCGGCATGTCTGTCGAACGTACGTTCATCTTTTGTCTGCCTGCTCTGCTGTTATTTGCAACCGCGCTCTTCGCGCTGTCTTCTGAACAGCCGCATCCATCATATCCAAACACTGACTCCCCCATCGGAATAAACGGAATTAAGTGGTTCCACACAAGAAACTCCCCCTACGTCTGGCAGTACGCCGAAAGGCAAATGGCACGGATGAAATCCGCAGGGATAACCTGGGACCGATTCGATGCCTGGTGGAGTGTCATCGAGCCAGAGCGGGGCAAGTTCGATTGGCGGTTTATGGACAGCATTGTCGAGTTTTACACCCAGCACGGCGTGCAGGCACTGCCGATTTTGTGTTACTCCAGCGCTTGGTCCGGCGGCACGCCTCCCATCGAACCCGAAGAGCGCGCCAGATTTGCCGAGTTTGTGTACCGAACCGTCCGGCGGTACAAGGGCCGCATCACCGCCTGGGAGATATGGAACGAGCCAAATATCCCAACGTTCTGGAAACCACAGCCCAGTGCCGAAGCCTACTCTCTACTCCTCCGCGAGGCTTACTCCGCCGCAAAAACTGCAGATCCCACATGCACAGTAGTTGGCGGTGCCACCAGCATGGCCGATATGAACTATATCCAGGATTTGCATCGGTTCGGCGCTTGGAACAGCATGGATGTCCTCTCCATACACCCATATTCCATGGGCGGAACCGCCCACCAACAGCGGCTGGAAACCATCCTCGATATTGTCCAGGAGATGAACCGCGCCACCAAGCGCCCTAAACCGCTCTGGATCACCGAAATCGGTTGGACAGCAGAGGGTGAGCAGGAGGAAAACGATCAAGCGATCTCGCTGTTCCAAACTTACTGCCTGGCCGCCGCTAAGGGGGTACAGAGAGTTTTTTGGTTCTGTCTGGAGGATTGGTCCGAAAAATGGGGCATTGTTGCGGTTGACGGCCGGCCCAAAAAGGCCTACACCGCGCTTAAGCTCCTCTCCCAAGCCGTTTCCGACGCTAAGTTCATTGGCTATCTGCCCGATAAGCCCGGCCCGCAGTTCCGCGGTTTGGTCTTTCGAAAGGGGCGCAAGCTCACCCTGGCCGCCTGGGCCAACGACCGCCGGGTTCGCCTTAGAGTGAACCGCAGAGCTGAAATTGTGAATGCTTTCGGAGCACCAGCCACCGCGCAAAGCGGCACTGTGCTGGTGGGGCGTATCCCCGTCCTGGTAAACAACTTCTCTTTGGGGCGGCGCCGTCTCATCCAAAACCCGCCCTCCTATCCAAATGCAAACCTTCTTACCAACGGCGATTTCGAAGAAGAAAGCCAACTTCCGCACACCCCCAATAAGGAGCTTGACCAAACCAAAGGGGCTAATCGACTAAAGCTCCCCGGATGGAGCGCTGGCCGCTTCGACGGCTCCGCGCGCAGTGGGATCTTCGAGGTACGCTCCACCGACCGCGGACGCAGTGCCGCCGTATCGCAGTCCCAAGACGCTGCTTGGGACAGCTGGCCCATACCGGTTCGCCCAGGCGATGTGGTTGTTGTGCGTGCACGCGTTAAAGGCTTAAAGGCGACCGGGATAAACGCGGTGGAGCTCCACTTCTGGAATGCCGTGGGATGGGGATGGATTGGAGCTACCAGGTCGGACTTACTTCCTCAGGGGAACACAGATTGGCGCGATATCGCTTTAACAGCCACCGTGCCCGGTGGAGCATATATGGTGCGCGTGGACTTAATATCCAGAAACAACTCCGGAACCGTGCTTTTCGACGACGTGGAGCTAAAAGTGCGCTGAAAAAACACAGCTTACGGAAGCCGCAGAATGCGGCGTCCGTCCTCAATACGTTCCGCACGGGTGCTCACTCGCGGCAGTGTACCCGGCGGCACAAGCTCCACCTGCACCCTGATCCCCACAACTGCTTTGGCTGTATCAGAAACCTGTACACGAATCCGGCGCGTCCGCTCCTTGTCTTGAAGCGCCAAACTGTCCCGCACCTCCACGAACAACGTCACCCTATCTATCGTGCGCGGGCGCTCTATCACTACGCGGTACTCACCCGTTAAGTCCGGTATACGATTTAGCTCCTTCTCCAAAACAACCGCAAGAACCAGTTTACCCGCCACAGTGAAAGATTCTGAGGCACGGCCGAGTATGTGAGAGATCTTGGGATGTGTACGCCCGCACCGACACGTTTCCTCCCAGGTAAGCGTTGCCAGGTCGCCGCTCCGGTAGCGTATCACTGCACTGCCGTCTGCGGCCAACCATGTCCACACCAGCTCGCCCACGTAACCCTCTTCGACCCACTCCTTGGTGTCGGGATGCACGCACTCCACCAAGAATGCATCGGCCCAAATGTGCAGTCCGCTTCGATCTTCGCATTCGGCCCCAAGACCCTGCAGAAGCGGACGTGTCATCGCTACGGCATCAACCACAGGAACACCAAGCCGATTCTCCAGCTCCTCGCGGGTTTCTTCGTACAAACCGTCGGGCCATTCTCCGTCACATGCCATCGCCAGCCTCAAACGCAGAGCCTTGTCCCGCGGCCCCAACTGCTCCAACACCATCCGCGTCAAGCTCTGAAGCGCGGCCGGCGAACCGCACACACCGGCCATACCTATGTCGGGTAGGAGCTTAACCTGATCTTCAAGGGCGCACGCCGGCCTCGGAACAACCATCAT
>JBMFPP010000243.1:0-4525 GCA_049969055.1 Armatimonadota bacterium
TGGACAAGAAGCTCGATAAACTTACGCACCAATTCCCTTGAGGATGAGTTCTGCAACACTGTCATTTGGATGCACACCACAAGCTTGCAGAGCTAATATTACGGCGCCGGCAACCGGCGGCAGTTTAGGCCAGATCAGTTTGGCGAGCGGCATTGTTCTGCGAAGTCTGTTTTCCATGGCTCGGCGGACGATGCCGCTGTTTTCCGAAAGGACGCCTCCAACGGTGGCAACAGGGATATCCGGATGCGAGTCTAGGCCGAGACGACGCAGGAGAACCTCGGCGAGGAACGCCAAGCGTTCGCCAGCATCTTTTAGTATCTCGAGCGCAACTGCATCACCTTGGATGGCTGCATCAACCACGATGGGCGCCAATGCTGCCACCCCGGTGTTTATTTCTGGCAGATTGTATACGTATCCCTCCAAATCCGGCGGCGAATTAAGGCCGAGGTGGGCCAGAAGCATGTTGGTTATTGCAGTGGAGGGGCCTCGTCCGTCGTAGTCGTCCAGTACGGAGCGGACTGCGCATTTGCCTATCCAGAAGGCGCCGCCTTCGTCGTCGAGGATATATCCCCAACCGCCGGCTTTTAGGAAGCGGCCGCGGCCGTCCTGGCCGCATGCGGCGGAACCGGTTCCTGCAATAACAACCACTCCGGGACCGGTGCCCACCGCGCCGACGAGCGCCGTTTCCATGTCTGAACGAAGGTTTGTACGCTCCGCGGGGATATCGTCGGGTATGACGGCCTGGGGTCCCCGGGGTATGGCGCAGGCCGAAAGCCCGGCCATTCCGAAAACAGCATATTTGCACAGATTTGGCTTTACACCGGCTGCTTGAACGGCTTCGCGCCATGCAGTGCGGTAGGAATCGGCGGCTGTATCTGGGTGAGAGCAGACGTTGCCCGGCCCGCCGTGCCCCATTCCTATTGGGCGGCCGGACATATCGGTGAGTAAGCAAACGGTTTTGGTGCCGCCGCCGTCGAAGCCGGCCACGAAGGAGCTTTCGTTGAAAGGAGAGATGGGTTGGGTTTGGGTGAAAGCGTTCATTCCAGTTGGTCTACTTCCTCGCGAGCGATGCGCGTCCACATATCGAAGCGCTGCGGCTCATTACAGCAGGTGTGGGTGTCTTTCAGTATAATTTCTACCACACAGCCGCGGGTGATTTCCAACGTTTCGCGTATATAGGCGCGGACGCGGTCTGGGTCGAAGCGGACTGCGGCAATATCCGCGGGGTTGGGCTTCCAAGAGTAGATGTATTTATCCTGAAGCTCTTCGGCAGCGATTTTGCGGTCGCACCAAGGGCTGATGGATATTCTGCGCAGTCTCGGCACCTTTTTAACGATGCTCAGCTTATGGTGAAGCGGTTCGCAACAGCCGTAGCAGTTCAAGCCGAAGCGCTCCAGAAGGGGTATTTGGTACTGAAGAACGAACTCCTCGTGCATGGCGGGCGAAACGCCGGATATTTCCTGAGCTTCTGCGAAGCCCCACATGTCGATGGTTCTGACCTTGCCGTTCATATCCGGCTGCGGCAGTTCTCTGGTAAATCCAAAGCCCCCAGAGCCGACGTAGTGGTTGCCGTTGTTCAGGCTGAGAAGCCCTTGGTCTTCTAATGACTGCAACCAGGCCTTTCTCCCCTCCATTAAAAATCGCATAGCGCGGTGTAGGAAGGACGGGTTGTCGTACATATCCAGCATTATCTGCTCGAGGCCGCGCAGCAAAGCCCACTCTCCGATAAGACCGAGCGACCACCAAAAAGAGTTGTGGAGGCGCACCTCAAGAATGCCGTCGAATATCTCGTGTGCCAGAGCCAGGTTGCGCTCTGTGGCTTGATGGTCAACGGTGGTGGTAGGGTACGTGAGCTTTTCCAGATCTTTTTCGTCCTTAACAGGGGCTTCCCATCTGTAGGCCCCGCGCTCCACGCCACTGTAGATGTGCTTTGGAGCGAGGCCCCATCCTGTTGTGTGGGTCACAGTGCCGATTGTGAAAACGGGGTCGGTCACTTGATCGTCGTGGAAGTGTTCCCAGGCATATATCTTGGCGCGCAGGCTCCATTCCCAACTGCGCAGTAGTTTATCCTCGCATTTTAGGGTGCTTTCCGGCAGTAGTTCCGTCCATGCGCCTTCTGGTGAGCAGAAGATCATCGGCTTGCCTGGCTTCAGGCTGTTGTGGGCATACCAGCGGTTCCGCCTTTCCTCTTGGACGGGGTGGGCGGAGATCTCGGCTACGCGTTTTGCAAGCTCGCGCAGAACTCGCTTGTCATGCGCTGATACCATGGTAGAGTCAGACTCCTCAAAGGTTGGGTTTTTAAGAGTGGTCATTTTTTTCTTCGGCGCGAGGGAGGCGGTTTCCCCTGAGGTTCGAATGTTTGACAAGCCTTCGTGCATCTGATACCCTCTCTTTGTGGGGAATTGAGCAGGTTTAGTTTCGCAATTTACTTTTGGGAGGGCCGCCTTGCCTATTATCACCGAGGAAGAAGTTTCCCATGTGGCATACCTTGCCCGTTTGGAGCTAACAGAGGAAGAGAAAAAGCTGTTCACCACACAGTTAGATTCCATACTGGGGCATTTTCGAAAGCTTCAAGAGTTGGATACTGAGGGTGTGCCGCCGACGTCGCACGCCATCAGCATGGAGAACGTGCTTCGCGATGATGTGGTAACAGAGTCACTACCGGTGGAGGATGTTTTGGCAAACGCTCCGCACCGAGATGGAGATTTCTTTTTGGTGCCTCGTATTGTGGAAACGTAGGGTTGATTCAATATGGCTGAACTGTACGAGCTTACCGCTTGCGAGTTGAGAGAACTGCTTTCGCGCGGCGAAGTGAGCTGTCGCGAGGTGGCGGAGAGCGTGTTCTCTCGAATAGAAAAGGTTGATCCTGTTGTAAAGTCATTCGTCACTGTGACTCCGGAGCTTGGTTTGGAGAAGGCGGCGAAGCTGGACGCCGAGGGTGCCGAGGGGAACGGGCTTCTGCGCGGTATTCCCGTGGCAGTGAAGGACAATATGTGCACGCGCGGGGTGAAAACCACCTGTTCCTCCAAGATTCTTTACAACTGGGTGCCGCCTTACAATGCCACGGTTGTTGAGAAGCTCTCCAGTGCTAGCTATACACCCGTTGGTAAAACCAACATGGATGAGTTCGCGATGGGGTCATCAACGGAGAACTCGGGGTTTTTCCCAACTCGCAACCCGTGGAATTTGGACCGAGTTCCCGGTGGTTCTAGCGGTGGGTCGGCTGCGGCGGTGGCCGCCTGCGAGGTGCCGATAGCTTTGGGAAGCGATACCGGAGGTTCAATAAGACAGCCCGCATCCTTCTGCGGGGTGGTGGGCTTGAAGCCGACCTACGGCCGGGTGTCGCGCTATGGGTTGGTGGCTTTTGCCTCATCGCTGGACCAGATCGGCCCCATAGCAAGAACGGTTTCCGATTGCGCGCTCGCTCTGCAGGTGATAGCCGGGCACGACCCGCGAGATGCAACCTCGGTGCCACTGCCGGTTCCAGATTATTCGAAGGCATTGGTGCCGGATTTAAAGGGAATAAGGATCGGCAAACCGATTGAGTACTTTGGGGAGGGCATAGATCCGCAGGTGCGGGAGTGCGTGGAGCGCGCGATCGACGTTATGGTTGGCTTGGGAGCGGAGTGCGAAGAGGTTTCTCTGCCGCACACCGAGTATGCACTGCCGGTGTACTATATCATTGCGCCTTCGGAATGCAGTTCCAACCTGGCGCGCTACGATGGGGTTAAGTACGGCTTTCGCACGGAAGACGACGTGGACATGATAACCATGGTGGAACGCACCCGCGACCAGGGCTTCGGTGCCGAGGTGAAGCGCCGCATTATGCTCGGCACTTACGCACTTTCGGCAGGGTACTATGATGCATACTACTTGAAAGCGCAGAAGGTTCGAACACTGATTAAACGGGATTTCGACCGTGTGTGGGAGAAAGTTGATGTTTTGGTTACCCCAACTTCCCCGACGGTAGCGTTCGAGTTCGGAGCGCGAACCGCAGACCCATTACAAATGTATGCCGCAGATGTATGCACAATTCCCGTTAACCTTGCGGGGCTTCCCGGTATATCGGTTCCATGCGGATTTGTAGATGGACTTCCGGTTGGGCTTCAGATCATCGGCAAGGCGTTTGATGAAGAAACCATTTTGAGGGTGGCTTACGCGTACGAACAAAACACCGATTGGCACACGCATAGGCCGAAGATTGGAGCGGAGGAGGTCAAACAGTGATGGAGTTCGAAGCATTCATCGGTATGGAGGTTCATGCGGAGCTTCTTACAGAGAGCAAGATGTTCTGCGGATGTTCCGCGCGCTTCGGCGGGCCGCCGAACAGCAATGTGTGCCCGGTGTGTTTGGGTTTGCCAGGCTCACTGCCGGTTCCGAACAGAAAAGCTGTGGAGTATGTGGTGCGTACGGCTTTGGCCCTGAACTGCGAGATATCCAGCCCCAGCATCTTCTACCGCAAGAATTACTACTATCCGGATCTGCCGAAGAACTACCAGATTTCGCAGTACGGCGACGATCCAAT
>JBMFPP010000244.1:0-4509 GCA_049969055.1 Armatimonadota bacterium
GGATTATCCCGCAGATCCAATATCAGCCCCTGCATATTCCGGCGCTCCATTTCCGCCAATGCCCGGTCAAGCTCCTGGTCGCTGGTTTGGTTGAAAGCTGTCAGCTTTATATAAGCGATGTTGCCCTCCAGCATCTTGGCTTGTATAACCTCGGGGCGTATCAAATCGCGTTTCACCGAAATCACTTTCGGCTTCGAAAAGCCCTTCCGGAGAATGGTTAGCTTCACAATCGTACCCCGCTCGCCCCTGATCAGATCCACCGCCTTGTAAATGCTCATGCCGGCAATGGATGTGCCGTCAACCGCCAATATGGTGTCTCCGGGCTTAAGCCCGGCTTTTTGCGCAGGGGTGTTCTTCAAAACGTCCTTTATGAGAATTCTATCCTTCACTTTCTCAAGACGCGCACCTATGCCTCCGAACTCCCCCCTGTTCTCCTCCTCCATACGCCGGAATTCGTCAGGCTCAAGGAAACGTGTGTATCTGTCGTTAAGACTGGCGAGCATACCCTTGATAGCCGCATAGGTAAGGCGCTTGGCGTCCATTGTAACCCCTTCGCCGTTCTTCCCGTAGTACGAACGCTGAATAATGGAAAGCGCGCGGTGGTAAGCCTCCACCGGAGAAAGTTGATCGCCGTCGGAGGAATCCTTTGGAGGCGTGCTCACTGGGATGGTGTCATCAGGCAGCGCTGGGAGAGCGACCAAGCGCACAGGTTCAACAAGAGCAACTCTTCCTGCGCTCACAAACCCCGCCGCGAACGCCGCCAAAGAAAGCAGTAAACATAAAACCACAAAGTGCAAATTTCGGTCGCCAAGCTTCCTCATAGCAGCCTCAATCTTACGCCGACGGACGCGAAACAACCTCAAGCGCCTTTACAAGCTGTCGGTCGGCTCCGCTGACCAGGTACGAAGGCTCAATCCCTCTTCCGCCAAAATCCCTGCCCGACGCTGTAAGGAACTTACCAACAGTCAGCTTAATAGCCGATCCATCCTCCAAAGGAACCAAAGCCTGTTCCAAACCGTCTCCAAACGTCCTCGTTCCAACCAGCACACCGATCTTCCGTTCCTTCAATGCAGATGCCAACAGCTCGGCGGTTCCCATGGTCCCTTGGTTCACAAGCACCGCAATCCGCCCGCTGAAAACGGGTTCTTCAGACTCCACCGACAGAAGCTTCCGCGGCTCTCCTTTTCTGTGCACGTAGCCCACTGCCCCTGCCATCAACTTCGACGCCACCGCGCGCATCTCGTCCACTGAACCTCCGAAATTATCTCTAAGGTCAACAACAACCGCTCCACATCCCCTACTGCGAAACTCGGAAAGCGCCTTACCAACTTCCTCCCCGCAACCGGCGGTGAAACCGTTTATCTTTAAATACCCGATGTTACCCTTCAAAACCCGCCATTCCACCGCCGGCACTTTAACTTCGGCAAGGGTCAATTTCACCTCGATCGGCTTGCTTTCGCCGAAGCGCTTCACAACGAGCCTCACCTGGGAACCATCCCGGCTGAGTATATCCATAACCTCCCGATAAGAAACAAATTGGGGTACCGTTTGCCTGCCCTGCCGCGGAAGCGAAAGTAAGCTTATTATCGTCTCCTCATCCACACTGTCCAAATCCACGTTTGCAGGCAGATCGAAAACGTAAGAATCGTTGACTCTAACAATGACGTCTCCAGACTGCAAGCCGGCCTTGTGCGCGGCTCCGCCCGGCACCACGGCCGCTATTGCAACCTGCATATAGTCGAGGTTCTTATACCGCGCCGGCCTGCGAACTACCACAGCACCCAAGCCGTGGAAGATGCCGCGCTCAGCATCATATAATGCTTTGCAGCGTTCTGGTGTAAGAAACTCGCTGTAGGGATCGTTAAGCGACGCAATCATATTCTCAACGGCGCCGTAGGAGAGCTTGCGCTTGTCGGATATTTTATCGTAGTACTCTTTATCCAGAACATCCAAAACCGTTTTGAAAACACCAACGTGCGCCAGCCCATCGCCGCCGTTCGCCGAAAACCTGGCCAGCAACAGCCCTTCGCTCGGCCAAAGGCTCCGCAGTAAGCGGCCAACCGCAAAACTACCAAGAACCACAAGTGCAAGAACAACTGGAACAAACGCTCTTTTCATCCAAACCAGCATTCCTGAACCCCAATCAATGCAAAGGGTTTACCGGCACCCCGTTTAGGCGCTTCTCAAAGTGCAGGTGCGGGCCGGTGCTGAATCCGGTGCTCCCCACCTTCGCAATCTCCTGCCCCTGGCGCACCTCCTCACCAACCTTTACCAACAGCTTCGAGCAGTGACCGTACAAAGTGGAGGTGCCGTTTCCGTGATCGATTATCACTGCTTTCCCATATCCGCCCAACCATCCCGAATACACAACGGTGCCGCCGGCGGCGGCTGTGACAGGTGACCCGTACGGCGCCGCTATATCCACGCCGGTGTGCATCTTGTACACCCCCAAAATCGGATGCACACGATATCCAAACCTCGACGTAACGCTCCCCCTCACCGGCAGGGAATAACCCCCAGACCACGCCCTGGGCAACCTGCTCCCCCTGCGAGGACTGCTTGACAGGCGCACCAGCATAGCCTTCACCATCTCGGAATCCCGCTCCTGTTGTTCCAACATCGCCTCAAGTTCGGCTCGGTTCTGCTCTATCTCGAGAATGGCCTGACGCTGTTGTCCTTCCATCAACCTGATCTCTTTTTCCCGCTCGGAAAGTTCTCGCAAAAGCTCCTTTTGCCTCTGCAGGCGGCTTTCCAAAATCGCCTTCTGCCGCTCCACCTCTGCCTTGTCGCGTTCAATCGCCTGGAGAAGCTCTGTATCTGCCTCTACCACTTTTCGCAGGAAGTGCTCCCTCGATATAAAATCCCTCATACTAGAAGCGCTCAGCACAACGCAGATGAACCCCGGGTCTGGACTCCTCTGAGCGGCAACCAACCTCTCCGAAAGCATCTGCGTATGTTCATCCAAACGCTTCTGCGCCGCTCTCAAACGCCTCTTTGTAAGTGCCAACTCAGCAGATGTGGCCCTAAGCATTGCGCGTGTGCGCCCGGTTGCCTCCTGTATCGCATCAAGACGAACCTGCATCTCCAAGAGCACCTCCCGGGCGCTCTTATGCTTCTCTCTGTTTTCCCGCAGTTCTCTGCGAACCCAAGTAATTCGCCTGCTGATCGATGCTAAACGCTGTTTCAAACGAGCCTGCAGCGTCTTCTGCGAAGCTCCATATGAAGTTGTTGGAAGCAATGCGATTAAAACCCACAGAACGCCTGCCCAGCGGCAGAAAGCAACCTGCCGCGCTCCTTTCTGCTCCATTACAAACGCAACCCCTCTCTCAATCCGCCGGAAACCTACGCACGCAGGAATCTTCCCACCGACACAGCGCTGGCTGAAGCGCCGACACCGGCTCCAATCACCACTAAACCCAGGTACACGTTGGTTAATGAAAGGCTTGAAACGGGCAACTGCAGAAACGGTGCTGTTTGCCTCACAACCGCGAAAGTTTGGTTAACCCCAAACCCGAGCAGTATACACGCCACCGCCGCCCCAAGCAGTCCATGTAACGCTCCCTCTAGAATGAAGGGCATCCTGATAAAACCATCGGTTGCTCCCACCAACTGCATTATCCTGATTTCGCGCCTGCGCGCAAACACCGAGAGCCTTATGGAGTTCGACGTAATAAGTGAAGTGGCTCCCATCAGCGCGGCGCATATTACAATCCCCACCGTCCTTATAAGCTTTGCCACCCTGATGGCCCTATCGAGAACTCCGGAGGGCACCGAAACACTTTCTATGCCTGGCAAACTCCTCAAACGCTTCGCAACGGTTTTTATCTGCTCCGGCTGTTTAACGCGAACCCAAATCTCATCAGTGAGAGGGTTCTTCATCTTAGAGAGATATGGAATGTGGGAGTAGCTCCTCTTCTGTCTCTCCCACGCCTCTTCGCGTGTAACAACGGTGACGCTCTTAACTTCCGGCATGGATTGTATCTCACTGCGAAGCCGAAGAAGCTGATCTGCGGTCACACTTTTGCCTGTAAAAGCCGCCGCTTCAAACTTATCCAGAACGCGGGCGCTGAGCTGGTTTACCGCCTGCGCCCCAACGTACACAAACCCCAAAACGGTAAGAGCGGCCGCAGACGTGCTTACAGATGCCGCTGTCATCAATCCGTGCCGGTAAACGCTTCTGAACACCTCTCTAAGCACAAAATCAAACCGGCTCACTTGAGTACCGCCCCTGCACAACGTCCCCAACTACGCGGCCGTTGGACAAGCTCAGCACGCGGCGCCGCATTCGGTCCACCATCTCTCTATCATGCGTCGCCACCAGCACTGTTGTTCCACCAGCGCCGATCTCTTCCAAAAGCTGCATTATCTCCCACGATGTATTCGGGTCCAAATTGCCGGTTGGCTCGTCTGCCAAAAGGAGCATTGGGTTCCGGACCAAAGCCCTGGCGATGGAAACGCGCTGTTGCTCGCCCCCAGAAAGCTCGTGCGGAAACGAATGCTCCCGGCCGG
>JBMFPP010000245.1:0-4480 GCA_049969055.1 Armatimonadota bacterium
ACCGCAGTGACCGCGGTCTGGGCCGTGCGTCTCTGCGTTCACTGAACATTGCGCTTACCGGAGAGAAAGTGCCGCCCAGCTTAAAGCGCGTGGATTTGGAAGTTCTGGTTGCCGGCCAAAAACACACGCGAGCTTTCCCTCCCACTCCCCAACAGAGCTTTACCTTCAGTTGGGACGGACGCGACGGCTTCGGCCGCCGCGTTTACGGAAAACAGCCAGCAACCGTTCGCATTGGCTATGTGTACAATGCTGTCTATATGAACCCCGACCAGCTGGAATACAGCTTTGGCCGCTTTGGAAGCACCAGGCTCGAAGGTGGGCAAACGCGCCAAGAGATTGTTGTTTGGCAGGATTGGCGCGGTTCAATCGGATCTTGGGATGTGCGGACCGCTGGGTTTGGAGGGTGGACCCCAGATATTTTGCATTCCTACGATCCCGTGGGCAGAGTCTTACTGCTCGGCGACGGCACAGTGCGCACTGCGCAGAACCTTGGGGTTTTGGTAATCTCCACGGTTGCGGGCCGGCCAGAGATGGTAGTTCCATTCCCAATGGAAGGTCCGGCCAGGGCCATGGTTTTCCTTGCTCCGATGGATGTTGCTCCCGTTTCTGACGGCAGTTACTATGTATCGGATGTTACGGCTTTGTACAGGGTTGGCACCGACGGTATCGCGCGCGCCGTACCACTCCCCAAAACCCAAGGTGCCTCTTGGGTGCCTAAGAGCCTCTCGGTTGCTCCCAACGGAACGCTTTACATTGTAGACTTCGCGAACTCCAGAATCGGCCGCATGGACCCGGACGGTTCCGTTTCAGTTGCGGCCGGCACAGGTAAACCCGGTTACGGCGGCGACGGCGGTCCGGCGGTTCAGGCCGAGCTGCTTCTGCCCCAGGATGTGGACGTTGCCCCGGATGGGAGTGTGTATATCGCGGATACCGGGAACAACCGCATACGCCGCGTTGCACCAGACGGTACCATCACAACCATTGCAGGCGGCGGCAGTCCCCGAGACGGTTTAGGGGACGGCGGACCGGCTGTACGGGCTGTGTTAAGCTCCCCCTCCGGGGTGGCAGTTGGCCCTGACGGCAGTATCTACATAGCGGATACTGGCAACGACCGTGTTCGTCGCATCGGGTTGGACGGCATCATACAAACTATTGCAGGCGGCGGCAATCCGGACGACAACCTCCGCGACGACGGGCCGGCGGTTGAAGCAGAGCTCAATGCGCCGAATAGCATCGCAGTTGGCCCAGACGGAACGCTGTACATCGCCGACACAGGCCACTACCGTGTTCGCATGGTCGGTCCCGATGGAGTCATAACCACCGTTGCTGGCATTGGTATTCAGGGTTACGGCGGTGATGGAGGTCCCGCAGTCAGGGCTAAACTCGGAGAGTTCATGGGTATCGGTCTTGCGCCAGACGGCTCGCTGTACATAGCCGATACGGAAAACCGCCGCATTCGACGCGTGGCTTCCTCCGTCCCCGGAGCATCTGCTGGGCAGATCACCATAGCCTCTTTTGATGGTTCGAAGGTTTTCATCTTCGATGCCCGCGGTAAGCATCTTCGGACGGTGGACTCGCTGTCCGGAACGCTTTTGTACGAGTTCTCTTACGATTCCGCTGGGAGGCTTACAGCCGTGCGCGACGGCTACGGCAATACCACATCCATAGAACGCAGTATCGAAGGTAACAGCGGGGTTATACTAAGCCCGTTCGGGCACAGGACGCGGTTCGCCCTTGATGCTGGCGGCTACTTGGCATGGATAGCGGATCCGGCCGGCAACACTTACCAGTTTTCGCACACCGCTGACGGCCTCCTTACAGCCAGCACTGATCCCAACGGCAACACCCACCGCTATACCTACGACGAATTTGGGCGGCTTGTTCGCGATGAGGGGCCGGAGGGTTTCATGAGGACGCTGGCCAGAAGCCCCCTTCCGAACGGCTTCAGTGTAACAGTTGCTGAAGCATCCGGTACAGCTTCGATTTACTCAATTCAGCGGCTTGCGGGAGGCTCACTACTCCTTAAACGCAGTTCAAGGTGCGGCACGCGGTCTCAAACAGAGATTAAGCCGGACGGTAGTTCGGTTGTGATAGGCACTGATGGAACAGTTATCGGCACAGTACCGGGGCCGGATCCAAGGTTCGGCTTTCAAGCCCCGATTATTTCGGAGCTTCTTGTTACAACTCCCGGCAAGCTCGGCTCAAAAACTGTCCAGTCCCGCAGGGTGGAACTGCTCGATCCCAACAACCTTCTTTCCTTGAAACTGCAAACTGACCTCCTCACCGTCAACGGCCGCATTTACACGCGAACATACGACTCCGCCTCCCGCACACTTCGCGACGCAACGCCGGGCGGACGCACCACCACAACCATTTTCAACGAGATTGGCCGCCCTATCAGCGTTGAAACGTCCGCCGGCCTTCTACCGATAGTTATGACCTATGATTCCAAAGGCCGGGTTGTGAGCGTTCAGCAGGGCAATGTGTCGAAAACCCACGAATACGACGAAAAGGGGCGCGTTGCATCGGTTGCGCAGGCCGACGGTAGCAAATTATCTGTACAGCTACGACGACGCCGATCGCATAACCAAATTTGTGCTTCCAAGCGGGAGTGAGTATAAACTATCGTACGACCCAAACGGCAACATCACGTCCATTACCACTCCTAACGAAGCGGTGCACAAATTCGCTTACAACGCCTTTGATCTGGAAGCAGCTTACACTTCGCCGTTGGGATACAAAACCGCTTGGGAGTACGACTCCAGCGGGCGCTTGATGCGAGTCGCCCAGCCGGATGGAAGGGCTGTCGACCTGCAGTACGCATGCGAAGGCTTTCTCCTGCAGGAGGCTTTTCCTGAGGGTGCCGTGCGTTTGGAGCACCACCCCGAAACCGGCCGCCTTACTCGCATATCAAGGCTCGACACTGCTAACAAACCGGTTCAAGAGGCCGCCTTCGCTTACGACGGAGGCCTCCTGCTGAGCGAAACGTGGCAGGGAGCAGTCGAAGCCCAGATCTTACACTCTTACAACGCTGACTTCCAGCCTGTGTCGCTCAAACTGCAGATCGGGAGCGCGGAAGCGCAGATACCCGTCGGCAGGGACGCGGATGGGCTGATAACTAAATACGGCCCGTTTGAGTTTAAACGCAACGGACCAAACGGCGCGGTGTCCAGCATCGGCGATGGGGTTATGGAGCTGACCCATGAGTATGATGCTCTGGGCCGGCTGGTGGCAAAGACGTGCTCTGTGGCCCGACAACAGATGTACCGCCTGCAGATTGAGTACGATGCGCTCGGCCGCATATCCAGGCGTGTTGAGACGGTTGGCGGCAGTTCTCATACTTATCAATACGCGTATGATGCCGACGGACAGCTCATCCAGGTGCTCCGGGACGGCTCCCTTGCCGAGCGGTACGAGTACGATCCGAACGGCAACCGCACTCTGCATCAGCTGGGTGCTGCGGCCTCCGAGCGCGCGGAGTATGACCTGGATAACCGAGTCCTTAGACAGGGAAACACCACGTATGGGTTCAGTGAGTTGGGCTTAATGGTGAAAAGGGAAGGTGATTCCTTCGTCTATTCTACCAAAGAAGAGCTTCTGCGCGCAGTGATTGGCGGAAGAGACATCCAATATGCCTACGACGGTTACGGGCGCCGCGTTGCTAGGACCGAAGCCGGCGCTGTGCACCAGTTCATCTATGCGAACCAAGACAATCAGTTTGAGATAACAGCATGCAGATATCCAGACGGGACGCTTGACCTGTTCTTCTACGACGACGCAGGAAGGCTCTTTGCTGTTCAACGGGCCGGCGCAGTGTATTATGTGGCTACGGATCAAGTGGGTACGCCGCGTGCGGTTGCAGATGCGAGCGGCCGTATTGTAAAGGTGTTGGAATATTCCTCCTTCGGTGAAATTCTGGCGGACAGCAACCCGGGCTTTCAGCTTCCGATCGGCTTCGCCAGCGGCCTGACCGATCCTTCAACCGGTTTGGTGCTGTTCGGCTGGCGCGACTACGACCCGAACGTCGGCCGCTGGACCACCCGCGATCCGATCTTCTTCGAGGGAAACAGCTTGAATTTGTATGTCTACCTCGGCAATGATCCGCTGTTGGGAAGAGACCCAAGCGGTTTGCAGGATCGGCGGCCGATAAAACCGCACAGTGAATACATCAAGCTTACCAAACAAGGCACCGACAGGGCTACAGACTCGGTAGAGCCTTTCTGGAAGAAAATCAAAAGGCTTTGGGAAGATTCCAGCAACGCCCTCTGCGGTGAGGAGACGTCGAAACCGAAGCCCAGCAAGAAACCGAAAGAACTGCCAAAGTTCAAACGATAGAACGCTGTGGCTGTTGGTTCTTGCGTGAGAAGCGGGGGTTTCTATCCACTGCAAACCGAAGGAGCAAGCCGGCCCCTGTAGAAAGGGTAAAACGCGTTCTGCAATAACGGTTGTTCTTCGCGGTTCTCGAAGGCAAGTGGAACCT
>JBMFPP010000246.1:0-4479 GCA_049969055.1 Armatimonadota bacterium
GATGTGGCGCAGGCTGAATACCAACGCCAGCGCGAGCTGTTTGCAAAAGGGTTTGTGGCAAAAAGCGACGTTGAGCAGGCCGAAGCCAAGCTAGCAACGGCCCAGGCGGCGTATCGAACCGCAGAACAGCGCCGGCGAACCCTGCAGAAGGAAAACGAGCTGGCGGTGAAAGAGCTTGAAGCCCGAATAGCCGCTACGCAGGCCTCAATAGAGGAGGGCGAAGCCCGGGTGGCCCAAGCGGAGGCGGCCTTGGAGCTTGCGAAGCAAAACCGCTATCAAGATGAGGTGAAACGGCAGGAGTACGAAGCCGCCGTCGCCGCAGTAAAGCAGGCCGAAGCAGAACTTGCTTCCGCCAAGGCTGAGTACAACCAAATATTGGTGCGCCAAAAGGATGTGGCTTCGGCCGTAACCCAAGTTGTTCGGGCGCGAGCCGCCCTGCACCAAGCCGAAACCAACCTGCGCTACACCCGGATTGTGGCGCCGCGCGACGGAATAGTTATAGCCAAAAACGTGGAAGAGGGAACTGTGGTCCCCAGTAGCCGAGCGTCTATAGGCGCCACCAACCCGATGCTTCAGCTGGCGGATACTTCACGGATGTGGGTGGTTTGCTCTGTGGATGAAACAGATATAGGACAGGTGAGCGTTGGGCAAAAAGTTACGGTGAAGGTGGACGCGTATCCATCCCTTCTGGTTGAAGGCAAGGTCATCCGAATAGATCCGCAAGCTAAAGTGGAGCAGAACGTTACCATGATCCCCGTAACCGTGGAGGTTGAAGAGCCGGACGAGCGGTTCAAACCCGGGATGACCGCAGAATGCGAATTCTTAATTGAAGAGGTAACCAACGTGCTCACTGTGCCCAACGAAGCCCTGCGGGAATCGGACGGGATTTACAAGGTTATGAAATTGGTGGACGGCAAGCCCAAAGAGGTTGAAGTGGAAGTTGGCATCGCCGGGCCGGACGTAACCGAAATTCGCTCTGGTCTGAAAGAGGGCGAACAGATTATTACCAAGATAATACAGCCGGAGCCGGAAGCGGTTAACAATCCGTTCAGCTTCAGACCTCCTGGCCCAAGAGGAGGCGGCGCCGGCAGAGGGATGCGGTAACCATGATAAAACTGCATCAGGTTACGAAAATATACCAGATGGGCCGCACGGAAGTGCACGCCCTGCGCGGCGTGTCTTTGGAAATAGCCGACGGCGAAATGGTGGCCATAACCGGTCCGTCGGGCTCCGGCAAAACCACTTTCCTCAACATAGTGGGCTGTTTGGACAGGCCAACATCCGGGCGGTACTGGCTGGATGGGGTTGATGTTTCGGACATGTCCGATTCCGAGTTGGCGGAGATCCGCAACCGAAAGATAGGCTTTGTGTTCCAGCAGTTCAACCTGCTCCCACGCACCAGTGCACTGCGCCAGGTGGAACTGCCCATGATCTACAGCGGCGTTCCCGACCGCCACGAAAGAGCCATGCGCGCCCTGGAAATTGTTGGCCTAGCTGAATTTCACCACCATACCCCAGCAGAAATGTCCGGCGGACAACAGCAGAGAGTGGCAATCGCAAGGGCTTTGGTCAACCGTCCATCAGTCATCCTTGCCGACGAGCCAACCGGCGCGTTAGACACCAGAACCGGCGAGGAGATCATGGCCATCTTCCAAAGCCTGCACCGACAAGGGGCCACTATAATCGTGGTTACCCACGAGCATGATATCGCCAGACACTGCGAGCGCATAATCCGATTCCGAGACGGCTTGGTGGTTTCCAACGAACAGGTGGAGCATCCCATAGACGCCTTAGAGGTTTTGGAGAAAATGCCTCCGGTGGAAGAAGATACCGGGAAATAATCGGGGAGGTACTGCCGTGAGCGTTAATCCTACTTTAATGGAGCGATCGCTGGATCTGATCCTACCGCCTCCGCCCGTAGGGAAACGACGGGGGATAAGCCTTTTAGAGGGCTTTCGAGTTGCCATTCAAGGTCTCATGGCAAACAAACTGCGCTCTTTTTTGACTATGCTTGGCGTTATTATAGGCGTTTCCGCAGTAATAGTGATGATATCGCTGGGTCAGGGAGCCGGACAAGCAACAAGGCAAGCGATACAGCGGTTGGGCACCAATGTTCTAACCGTTATGCCGGGCAGTTTGATGATGGGCGGAGTAAGCCAAGGCCTCGGCTCTGCCCAAAACCTCAAGCTTGAAGATGTGGACTTCATCCTGAAAACCTGTCCGTCGGTGAAAGCCGCAACCCCGGAGGTGCGCGGCAGCGCAACGGTGAAGTTCCGCAATCAAAACACGCGCACCTCGGTCATCGGTGCGTGGCCGGAGTATTTCGAGATTAGGAACCTTCCGATAGCCTCCGGAAAAGCTTTCAACAAGGACGATGTGCGTCGGCGATCGAAAGTTGTGGTGGTCGGAGATAACGTTCGCGAAACCCTCTTCGGAGCAACGGATCCGATCGGCAAGTACATCAAGCTGAACGGACAGAGCTTCAAAGTTGTGGGCGTGACGCAGAAGCGCGGCGCAAGTGGATTCCGCAGTCCCGACGACCAAGTAACGATTCCGGTTACCACGGCGATGCGCCGCGTGTTCGGCATGGACTATTTGAACAGCATTAGCGTGCAGGCAGTATCCGAAGATAAGATGAACGAAGCCCAAACAGAAGTTGAACAGGCCTTGGCCAAAGCCCACAAACTTGGTCCCAACGAAGAGCCGGATGTACGCATCTTCAACCAAGCCGATATAACCGAAAGCGCAGCCCAGCAGAGCAAGTTCCTCACCATGCTGTTGGCCGGCATCGCGCTTGTGTCGCTTATTGTTGGCGGAATCGGCATCATGAACATCATGTTGGTTTCGGTTACAGAGCGAACCAGAGAAATAGGGATCAGGAAAGCCATTGGTGCAAAACAGCGCGATATCCTGTACCAATTCATGATCGAGTCCATGACTCTGAGCGTGGTGGGCGGCTTAATCGGCATAGCTTTGGGCGTTGGAGCATCATTGTGGATGGGGCGCCCGGCAAGCTCGGGAGGGCTAGGGTTCCCCATGATGCTTACCACGCCTCCCATTGTGGTTTCATTTAGCTTTTCTGTGCTGGTGGGAATGTTTTTCGGCATCTACCCGGCTGTGAAGGCGTCTCGGCTGGATCCTATTGAGGCGCTCCGCTACGAATAGCCGCGCGATGCCGATATTACTGCGGCGTTTTTCGCCGCTTGGAGGGAGAGTTGATATGCGCTTCGTTTCCAAACTGCTGACAGGTGTTTTACTGCTGGGCTGTGGAATAGCCCTTGCTCAAGATGCCAGGCCTAACTTCGAGGCCTTCCGCAAGTTCCGCGAACAGCACAAGTACACCTTCCAGCTCCGCACCATGGTAACGGCTGGCCTTATGGAGATAGAGCGCTCCAAAAGCACCCATTTGAAGCCGGAACAGGCGAAAAAGGTGCTCGAGATTCTGGCGCCCCTGCAGAAGCAACCCAAGCTGACGCAGGAACAGGCAAAGCAAGCCATTCAAAAGCTCCAAAAGGTGCTTGATCAGCGCCAGCTAGCCGCTGTGGACAGAGTGCTTCAGCGAAGACCCGGTATGGGTGGTCCTCCAGGTGGTCCGGGCGGCGCCCCCGGCCCGGGCGGACCAGGTGGCCCAGGAGGTGCAATGGGCCCCGGCAGGCCGCCGAGGCAGGGTGCACCCTCCGGTGGACCTGCCAACCGGCCGCGCTTCGATCCAACAAAGATGCAGAACTTCAACCCATTTAATCCGTCTCCACAGTCGCCCATGTATCAGATGGAGAAGGAGCGAAACGATAAGCTCTTTTCCTTCTTGAAGGCTCGTGCGGCTGGAAAGGCGGCAACGTTGGAACTGCGGCGCCCTGGCATGCCGGGAGGTCCGCCTCCCAGGTAACCAACCAACTTCCGGAGGAAACCACCGGGAAAGCGTTTTTGCTTAACCCATGCAGGAGGGGCGGTCTCTGCCGAAGGCCGCCTCTTTCTCCATAAAAGCACCCGCAGCTGTGCGAGAGGATGCACAGTTTAAACCGACGAATTTTTAGGAAAACAGATAAATGAAAGCCGCCGTGACACACAGGCTGAGGAGGCTGTCATGAAAAGGGCGAGGCACACAGGCTTTACCCTCATAGAGCTGTTGGTGGTGATCGCCATAATTGCAATCCTTGCGGCGATCCTGTTCCCGGTTTTCGCCAGGGCACGAGAAAGAGCAAGGCGCACCGCCTGCCAAAGCAATATGAAGCAGATCGCCTTGGCACACATCCAATACACCCACGACTGGGACGGATACTTCATGCCTGAACAGTATACCGACTACTTTTGGACCGGCATGAAGGATAAAAGCAGTCGCTGGACCGGCTGGGAGAAAAGCCCTCTCTACAACTACGTGCGAACCAAGCAGATCGGTCCATGCCCCAGTGAGCCCGACCAGGACTGTAGCTGCGGGACCGGGCACAAGCCGCACTGTCGCTGACGAAGTGTTGTTTCCTA
>JBMFPP010000247.1:0-4475 GCA_049969055.1 Armatimonadota bacterium
GCTCCAGGCAGAGGTCTGCCCCGGTTTTTGCCGGGGTTGCCATTAGAACCAGGGCGGCAATGCTCGGATCGGTGCTTGCAACTAAGCTTGCTATCTCGCCGCCCTCTCCGTATCCCACCAAAGCTACCTTGGTTGGATCCAGCTCGCGGCGTGAGCGAACATAGCGCACAAGCGCCTGGAGGTCGCCTGCCAATGGAAGCACGGATGCTTTGCTCATAACCCCGCCGGAGGCGCCGACTCCGCGGTCGTCAACGCGCAGAACGGCAAAGCCCTCCGCCGCCAAAGCCTCCGCGATCTGCTTGAAAATGGGAACCCCGGCGATCTCTTCGTCGCGGGTGTGGGGGCCAGCGCTTGAGACCAAAATGACGCACGGCGCTGGAGATACTTCGCCGGGGATGGATAAAGAACCCACCAGCCGAAATCCAGCGGCTGGAATCACCACCTCTTGGGTGGTATAGGTGGATGGCTTGGTGGGTCTTGGCTCTGTGGGAATGAAGCGGGCGGCGGAAAGGAGAAGATGCTCCCGAACTGCATCATAGGGTTTGAGGGCCGCATCCAGGCCGCCGAGCGAAGAAGACACCACCACCGGCAGTCCGTCTCGATTCACCCAAACGGTTGCGCGCTGCCCACCGGCCGTCATCTCAAATCTTTCCAGAAGCTCCTCTTTCCGGTGCAGGGTTGCAGTGTCGCGCCCGCGGAGCCGAACCTTCACCGGCGTGTTGGGAAAAGCGGTGAATTCCTGCTCTCCAGCTTTGGCTCGGTCGTACTTCCATGAGATAAAGGCCAGCAGAGAGACGCTGTTAGGGGCAAGCATGACAATATTCCCGCTAACCTGCACCGACTTGGTTTCTCCAGAGGCGCTGGTGGAAGTAGCAGCGGCATCGGTAAAAGATATCCTGGTATGTATGCGCTGGCCGGCAACCGTGCCCTCCACCACCAGAAGCTTAGGACGCAGGTCCAAACTTGTCTCCGCCGAAAGAGATTGGTCCACCAAAACACCGTCGATGTCGATTTTCGAGCGGGAGGAGAGTTTTCGTCCGGACTCCGTAGTTGTGATGGTGAAGGTCTCGGTGCCAACGCGCTTCTGCCCGATGTACAAGATGTAAGTTCCCTTAACGGTTTTTGGGGGCAGAGGCGCTTCCGGTGCCGGTAACACAGCGGTGTTTGTGAGCAAGCCGAGCAGGAGAATTATCGGAGACATAGCGCGTGTCTCAGTTTGGTTTTTCAGTGTCGGCGCGGCAATTCCTCCAAGATACCGCAGAACCGAGAGGGATTTATTAGTCGGCGTGTGGAAGGTAGAAAATAGGAAGTATCAAGTGCCGCGGGAGGTGGAGCTGTGTCGGGACTGGATTGGGAACGCGCAACAGATGAATGCATAGAGAGATACAGAAAATACCTAAACCCGGGCTTGGCTAACCTGATGAGGTTCGGCGGATTCGCCGCGGTAGAGGTTTGGGCTGAAGGTGCAGTGGTCCGCGATGGATATGGTCGGGAATACATAGATTGTTTGGGATGTTACGGCGCGCTGTCTCTTGGTCACAAACACCCAAGGGTGGTAGCGGCAATTAAAGAGCAGTTGGACACTCTTCCGGTTTCCACCAGAACTTTCTTCAATCAGCCGCAGGCAGAGCTGGCAGAGCTTTTGGCGCAGATAACGCCCGGCGAGCTTCAGTACAGCTTTTTTTGCCACAGCGGCGCAGAAGCGGTGGAAGGGGCTTTGAAAGCCGCGCGAATCGCATCCGGCAAGCCGGGCATAATCGCAGCAGTTGGAGCGTTCCATGGGAAGACTTTCGGCGCCCTGAGTGCTTCCGGAAGAGAAGTATTCAAGAAGCCGTTTGAACCTTTGGTGCCCGGCTTCGTGCACGTGCCGTTCGGTGATGCAAACGCGCTGGAGGCCGCCGTAACCAAGGAAATTGGGGCCGTGATTTTGGAGCCAATCCAAGGCGAGGGCGGCGTGATAGTGCCTCCAGATGATTATCTGCCCCGCGTTCGAGAGATATGCGACAAGCACGGTCTTTTGCTAATCCTCGACGAAGTGCAAACCGGTTTGGGCCGCACAGGGAAGATGTTCGCGTGCGAGTGGTGGAACGTTGCGCCGGACATAATGTGTTTGGCAAAGGCCCTCGGCGGCGGCATTGAGCCTTTAGGGGCGTTTGTGGGCACCCGCGCCGTGTGGGAGGCCATGTTCGGAGAAAATCCCACAATCCACACCACCACCCTCATGAGCGCTGTATCGTGCAGGGCCGGTATAGAAACCATTCGGGTTCTTCTGGAGGAAAATCTGCCTGCGCGAGCAGAAGCGCTCGGTAATCACCTGATGGACGGACTGCGAAGCGTGCAGTCCCGCCACCCCGACAGCATTAAAGAAGTACGGGGCAAAGGCTTGATGGTTGGCGTTCAGCTTGTGCACGAGGATATCGGCTTGCTTACGATCGGCGGTTTGGCAAACCGAGGCGTTATCGTGGCTTACACATTCAACAATCCATCGGTTATCAGATTTGAACCGCCGCTGATCATATCTGAAGAGCAGTTGGACCGCGTTGTGGCCGCGTTTGACGACGCCCTAACCGAATCCGAGAAAATGCTGGAGGGCATGGTGGTTTAGCCGCCTTGCAGTTCAGGTGGTTGTTTGACTGGTGAAAAAGGAAGGAAGGGAAAGATTGGCAAAAATTGAGAGCTCCGTTGTAATAAAGGCTCCAGTTGAGCGCGTGATGGAGCTTGCAAAAGACATAGAGCGCTTCCCGGAGTTTATGAAAGATGTAAAATCGGTGAGGATTCTCAGCCGGGAGGGAAACGTGGTTCGCGCGCAGTGGGTGGGGCGCGTGGAGGAACTGCACATAAACATCAAGTGGATTGAGGAAGACGTTTGGGACGACGCAGCGCGGATGTCCAGATTTCGGCAGATTGAAGGCGACTACGGCAAGCTTGAGGGCGAATGGCACTTCGAACCGATACCAGAGGGCACCCTTTTCCGATCTGTGGTCGAAATCGAGTACGACGTCCCGCTGATCGGCCCACTGCTTAAGGGGCTCATCGCTAAGAAGGCGAAGGAAAACATAGACGCGACGCTGGAAGCCATTAAGCAGCGGGCAGAAGAAGAACAGGCTTTGGGATAAGGCAACGTCGGGCTTCATTCGCTTTTGGGTTCAAAGCGTCTGTTCGGATGACAGCGGGATGCTTGGCCGAGTTGCAGAAGGAGGTTGGGCCTTTCATCAGAAGAGGGTGTTTGGAAGGGAAAACCAGCGGTCAAGAGCCTCCTTCTTATCAAGCTGGAGAAGGGCCGGGGATGAAGGCAGGCACTTTAGGGTACCCATTGGCTCCTTGGCAGAGCTTTGAAAAGCACTGGAGGAACGCTGGGACGCGGTTGCTTTACTTTGCTGTTGGCAACTTTAATTAAGGAGGTTTGCTGTGTTGAGAGTCGGCGTAATTGGATGCGGCGGCATCGGTAGAACGCATGCCGCGGTTTACCGCGACAACCCCAAGTCAGAACTGGTATGCATGTGCGATATTCGGCAGGATCGGGCGGATGCCGCGGCGGCTCAATTTGGGGTAAAGGCATACTACAGCGTGGCCGAAATGTTGGAAAAGGAAAAGCTAGACGCGGTTAGTGTGGCCACCGGCGGAGTCGAGAACGGCGGCGATCACTACAAGCCCACAATGGAAGCGCTGGAGGCCGGCGTGCACGTGCTGGTAGAGAAGCCCATCTCCAACAACATCCACGAAGCACGGGAGATGGTGGCCAAAGCCAAGGAAAAGGGGTTGTATCTCGGCGTTAATTTGAACCACCGCTTTGTGCCGCCGGCGGCCAGGGCCAAAGAATGGATAACCTCCGGAGAGCTTGGAGAACTGCTGTTCATAAATATGTGCCTGTGGATAAACAATCCGAATGAAAGCGCCCCTTACTTCCACATTCGCGCGCTTCATCCGCACTCTATCGACATCATGAGGTATTTCTGCGGCGATGTGGTAAAAGTGCAGGCTTTCTTCATGAAGCCGTCCACACGCAGTGTCTGCTGGTCCAACATCCAGGTGAACATGCAGTTTGCCAATGGGTGCATCGGACATCTTACGGGCAGTTACGATGCTTCCGGCTACCACCCGATAGAGCGGTGCGAAGTTGCCGGCACCAAAGGCCGCTTCGTGCTTGAGAACGTATATGAGGAGCTGACGCTTTATCCGCGCGAAAGCCCGGAGCTCAGGGTGTATCGAAACGGCATAATGGGCGGGGTGGCCAACTTCGGAGCTACCTTCAACAACAGGATTAACCGTTGGATAGAGCAAATTACATCCGGGGTTCCGCGCGAGCAGATCGAAGGATCCGGCGAAGACGGTCTTGCCGCACAGGAGGTCATCGAAGCCGCTATCAAATCGTTCGAAACCGGCACAGTGGTGGATGTACCTGCTGTGTAATCTGAGTGGAAGCGGGGGCCGGACGGGCTTTCAGCACTGAATCGGCTGGAACAAACTGCTTGCCG
>JBMFPP010000248.1:0-4454 GCA_049969055.1 Armatimonadota bacterium
CCAAAGCCACCAGAAGGGGTGCAACTGGATCTTCTCCGACGGCCATGCCAAGTGGCTGAGGATGCAGAGCACCATTGTGCCCAAGCAAATGTGGCTTCAGTCCGGTGATCCAGTTGCGGATCAAAAACGAATGGAGGCCCACCTCAGGTTGCTCCCCAAAGAATATTGGTAAGCGGTCTGGGCGCTTGCACAAACGCTGAGTTTGCGAAAGGACGGCGGCGCGAGTTTACGGCTTGCGCCGCTTACTCTTTTTGGGCGCGAGGGCGCGCCTTCTGTTCCCGCCAGTTTTCGGAGATCAACACCTGCCGCCGGCATGCCTGCGGAGTAAGCATTTCCGTTTCGAACAGGAACCCCTCCAGCTTGTCCAAGGCCCGCATGAGAATGTACTCCACGCGCTCTGCGTCGCTTCCTGCCCATTCTCGTGCCATTTTAACAAGCTCATCGCGCAGTTCCGGGCGGACTCTCCCCATCGTTTGATCGAAGTAGCGGGTTTTGAAATCCTCAAGGTCTCGCAGTTCTGGGAGGCCAAGCTCCCAGCGCCCGAACATCAGCAGAGACACCACCAAAGAAGCTGCGGCGGCATCGGCACCGCCGTATTTAGATTTCACCGCGGCTTTCACCTGCGAGCGCTTCAGACGCCTAGCAAGGGCTATCCAATCTGCGACGTCTGAAAGCGCCTCCGGGACCTCGCGCAGGGGTACCGCGCCCAAGAACTCGTTGGTTTCCGGCTTTCTGATGTAAAACACGGGTATTTCCCCGCTTTCCTCGTCCATGCCGACATCAGGGTGGCAAAGGGAATGGAGAAGAGCTATCTGACTGTTATCAAGCAGGTCTTTGAATACAAGGAGCCTAACCGCAGTTTGGCGGAATCCCTCCGCCACAGCCATACCAGCACGGGCCACTTCCTCGGCTGATTGGTTCCGCACAATTTCGAGCGCTTTTTCGGGATCGTCGGACGAAAGCTGGGCTAAGCCGGTTTGCACGTAGAACTGCGCCCTGCCCATGGCTCTGCGCACATCTGCCTCCGCGTATGATCCGCCAAGCCCCTCGATCTCCTGTTGGATAAGCCGAATGAACTCCTTGCGAAGCTGCTTCCTTCTTTCCTCGCCAACCGAGGCGAGCGACCTTGCCCAAGATACCTTTTCTGGCATTCTTGCGGCTCTTGGGGCAGGAGGTGCCGCCGGCGGCTCTTCCGGTGTCTGCGAAGCCGGAGCGGTGGGCAGAGGCCTGCGCAGGGGTGGGAGTGGAATGGTTTCCAGGTTGCGCAGAACAATCGGCTCGAAGCGGAGCTCGGCTTCCTCCGGATGCTCCCTTTCGTAGGTTCTGATTTCGAGGGCGCATTTAATAAGGTCCTTGTAGGATTCCTCCTCAAGCTCAATGAAGGTACGGAGGATCGCCTGCAGGTCGGGATCTGTAACAGGCAGGGGGTCAGAGAAGCCGGCGGGTTCGTAATCCACAAGCTCGTCCAGGTGCTCGCGGAAATCCTTCACTGTCATCAGCATTTCGGCAAGGTCGCGGATAGGTATAGCAAGAATCAGCAGATTAGCCGCTTCATCGCTGAAGGAATTTGCCAGGGAGAGCCAGTAATATTTCTGGGCAGGACTGCACAGGTCCAGAACTTTGCGGAATCCTGCAAGCGAGACGCATCCCAGGAGGTAGCGGTTGCGTTCTTCCTCGTTCTGCACGAGAGCGGCAAACGTCTGCGGAGGGATGCGGTCGAGCACTTCTGCACGCTTGGGGCGTTCCAGTGCCCACAGGAGTCGGGTTTTGTCCTTTAAGGAGGGTGCCGCGTCCAGAATCCGTGCCGCCTCGGTTGGCGACAAGCGGTTGATCGCCGCCACCAAAGCTTCGTCGTCCATTTCGAGAAGCTGGCGTGCAGTGGCTTGGGGGTTTGTCATCAGCTTATGAGGTCGTGCACCAGATTCTTTCAACACGCAACCACTCCTTAACTTCTGTATATTTTTGCAAAACTCGGTAGGATGCTTTCGTCAAGGGCAGGAGCATCCGTCGGGTCAAAACTGAATGGAGACCCACATATATGATTCTATCCGATGTTGACATTCGCCGCTACATTGAGAGCGGTCTTATAAAAATAGAGCCGGCGCTGGACCTTGAAACGCAGCTCGGTCCGTGCTCTGTGGACCTCCGGTTGGGCAGTGAATTCAAGGTGTTCGAATACAGCCGGTGGCCGTATATAGACGTGCGTCAGCCGTTTGATCCGGAGGAGATCATGCGCACGGTGGTTGTTCCGGAGGATGGGGTTTTCATTATGCAGCCCGGCGAGCTTGTGCTGGCAACCACCGTAGAGAGCATAACGCTTCCCAACAATCTTTTGGGACGCTTGGAGGGGCGCAGCAGTCTCGGTCGGCTGGGTATTATTGTGCACGGCACGGCGCCGCGCTTCGATCCGGGGTGGTCCGGTCGGGCTGTTATGGAGCTCGGCAACATAGGGCGGATACCTGTGGGTTTGCGGCCCGGCATGCGAATCTGCTCCATGACATTCGAGGAGCTCAGCTCTCCCGCAGAGCGCCCTTACGGAAGCCGCCCAATTCACAAATACGCCGGTCAGCAGGGGCCGTTGGGCAGTTTGCTGTCCATGGAAGCAGACGAATCCCAAACCCCGGACAGGAGGTGAAAAGCACTTGGAATGGTCCTTCGGCAACGCGCGGGTGCGCGCTGAAGACGGCGTTCTGCACTTCGAGGGTAGTTTTGCTGGAGTGGAGCTCATCCCTCTGAGGGCAAGGCTTGTGGAGTATGCGGAACAGCTCCAGTGCGAAACCCTCACCGTTGACCTTTCGAGAGTGGAACGCCTAGAGCACACCGGCCTGAGCATTCTGGAGGCTTTAAGAGACACGATGGCGATGAAGGGCGCAAAGGTGGTATTGGTATCTCCGAGCAAGCCAGCCCGCCAGATGCTGGAGATAACCAAGCTGGCCCTGCGCTTCGAAATGCAAGGGTAAACCAACCGCAGTTTCATGTGCGTTCAGGGTCGATAGGGTAAAGATCCAAAGCGCAGAGCATACAGCGAAGTGCGCAGAGATTTAAGGGCATAGATTTTAGTTTCAGATTCGCTCCTTGATGGAATCCAGGATGTTCAGCAGTTGGGTGGCGCGCAGTTCAATCTCGGCGGCTACCTGTTTCACGCGGTCGCTCAGGTAATTGTAGCCAACCAGCGTTACAATGGCGATGGTTAACCCGGTTGCGGTGGCGATAAGCGCTTCGGCCACTCCGCCGGTTATGGCGGTTGGCTGGCTGGCTCCACTGCGCCCTATCACCTGAAACGCGCTGATCATCCCGGTGACCGTTCCCAGGAGGCCCAAGAGCGGGGCAACAGTTATGATTGTATCCAACCAAACAAGCCTGCACTGCAAACGCGGTATTTCCGACAGCGCCGTCTCTTCCATCTGCCGCTCGATCTCTTTGGAGCTGAGATGGCGGGCGCGGAGGCCGCTTGCAAGCACTGCGGCAACCGGCCCGGGGGTAGATTCACAGAGGGCTACTGCCCCTTCCGCATCCCCCAAGGACAGCCGGTGTTTAACGGCTTCCATCAAGTTTTCGTGGTTTGCGGAAGCCCTGCGGAGCACCAAAAAGCGTTCTATCATGACGGCAACAGCCACCACAGAGCTGAACAACAGCGGAATCATAACCGGGCCGCCGCGGTATATAATGTCTATCGACCGAGCTACTGCCTCCATATAAGATCTCCTCGAAATGCATTATACCATACGCGAGCAGAGAGCTTAAGATTGAAAGGCGGAAAATGATTTTCGGTTTGCGAAGAGGATCTTGCCGGTATAGGCAGAGCGGAAGGGGGAAAATATGTCTGAAGTTGTGCGTGTGGGGATTATCGGTTTGGGAAGAAGCGGCTGGAATATCCACGCAAATCTCTTGGAGAGCGAACCTGGGTTCAATGTAACAGCTGTTTCGGATGCTTTGGAGGACCGTCTTAGGGAAGCGGAGGCACGTTTCGGATGTTCGATTTATAAAGATTACCGCTGTTTGCTGGAAGACCCGAAGGTGGATTTGGTTGTGGTGGCTACCCCGTCGCACCTTCACGCCGAGGTAAGCATACAGGCGCTGGAAGCCGGCAAGAACGTGCTCTGCGAAAAGCCGATGGCGCTGAACACACCTGATGCCGACGCTATGATCGAGGCGGCGCGTAAGTCCGGCAAACTGCTTTCGGTGTTCCACAACCGCCGCTTCGATGCTGATTTTCTTAAGGTGAAGGAGGTTATCGAAAGCGGAAAGCTTGGGCCGGTGCATTTGGTCCGAATGGGGCACTACTTGTACGAGCGCCGAAGGGATTGGCAGATGCTGCGCAAATTCGGCGGCGGCATGCTGAACAACTGGGGTGTTCACTTTGTGGACCGCGCCTTGGTTCTGCTTAACTACCAGGTGGAGGCTGTGCAAGCCGATATGAAGCACACCATAGGCTCGGGAGATGCCGACGACCA
>JBMFPP010000249.1:0-4433 GCA_049969055.1 Armatimonadota bacterium
TTCGGGGGCGTTTGCGAAGCGCATCCTGCGCCCTTCGCAAACAGCATTGGCAATTACGCGGCCGGTTTAACCGAGGGTTTAGGAGGGATGAACCATGCAACCGCTGGTTGCGCTGGCAGTTGGCCTGCCGTTTGTCGGCGCCGCGGCATGCATTGCCGTCAGAGATAAGGCCTCGAAATACACGGCGGCCGCAACTGCGATTGTAACTGCCGCCGCCGCAGTGGTGCTCTGCTCCACCGCGGCAGAAGGGTCTTTTCGGTTCGGCGGATTCCCGTGGCTGGGAGAAAAAGCGGCAAAGGGGTTAATGGGCTACGTTCTCGATCCGCTTTCCTGCGTCATGCTGCTTGTGTGCAGTGTGATTGGGGTGATCATAACCTTCTACTCCATGGGCTACCTCTCGCCGGAGAACAAAGATCATCCCACCCACGAAGGACACGCCCGCTACTACTTCTGGTTGATGCTTTTCGTTGGCTCCATGGCCGGCTTGGCTGTATCTCCCACGCTCCTTCAAATGCTGATCTTCTGGGAGATGACCACACTGTGCTCATGGGCGCTGATTTCGTTCTATAACAACGAGGAAAGCCTAAAAGCCGGCATCAAAGCCTTGGTAATGACATCCTTCGGCGGCCTTTTCTTCCTCGGGGGGCTGATCTGGGTTTACTGCGCCACCGGCTCAATGGATTTTCAAAGCCTTGGAAGTATGCCTCCTGCCTTAAGGAGCGGAGCTTTTGCGTGCTTCCTAATAGCGGCCTGGGCTAAAAGCGCCCAGCTTCCCTTCTATACATGGCTTCCAGACGCGATGGCCGCTCCAACACCGATAAGCGCCTACCTCCACGCAGCAGCTATGGTCAAAGCCGGCGTTTTCCTTATAGCCCGCCTCCTTCTCTCCGGGTGGGAACTACCAACCGGCATGGGCCTGTTGGTTTCGTGGGCGGCATTGGCCACGATGTTCGCGGCGCTGTACCTGTACTTCCTGCAGGACGATCTGAAGCGGCTTCTGGCTTTCTCCACAATTGCCCAGTTGGGCTACATCCTGCTGGGTTTGGGGTTAGGTTCGCTCGGCGCTCCAATGGCTCTGCGGGGCTCGGTCCTACACATTCTAATGCACGCATGCGCAAAAACCACCCTTTTCCTTACCGTGGGATGTATTGCCTATGCCTGCGGCACAAGAAGGATTTCGGCGCTTTCCGGTTTGGTGCGAAGCATGCCTCTAGCGGCTGTTGGTTTCTTTGTTGGCGCATTCGCGTTAACCGGCATACCGCCGCTGGCGTGCTTCTGGAGCAAGATGTACGTTCTGGCCGGAGCGCTTCAGGTGCAAGGTGCGTTCGGTCCCATAGCGCTGGTGCTCATTCTGGTCGAGAGCTTGGTGGCGTTTGCATGGTTCCTGTGGGTGGGGCAGAAGGTGTTCTTCGGGGCTCCAAAAGTTGTTTCGCCCGCCGCATCTGAAGGACATCCCATACAGCACGCTTCACCCGGCACAGCAGGAGGCACCCTCGATCCGCCACGCACGATGGATTGGATACTGGTTTTGGTAATTCTGCTGACGTTGGCGGCTCCAATAGCCGGTATCCCCATCGTATCCAGGCTGGCACTGTCTCCGTAAGCTTCGGAGGTGAAAGATGCTCTGCAATGTGGAGATATCGCTTTTACTGCTCATTCTGGGAGCGCTGGTTGTCGGTCCAATCCGCTCCTGGAAAGCCGCTGGATGGACAGCCGCCGCAGTAACCGTTGTTGCAACGGCGATTGCATGGACCGATGCGGTAAGGGTGCTGTCCACCGGAAAGGTCCTTTATGCTTCGGTGGCGCACCTTCCACGCTTCGGAAGCGAATTGGCTGTGCACCTCGACCGCATTGGAGCAGGCTTCCTACTGCTGACAACGGCGATCCCATCGATGGCCGCTGTCTTCTCGATCGGATACATGGGCAGATATACCAAAGAGCACCCCGGCCGTTTCTACTGCTTGTTCCAGCTGTTTACTGCCAGCATGATGGGTGTTGTAAGCGTGGCAGACTGGCTGTTCTTCATCGCCTTTTGGGAGCTGATGACGCTTGCCTCGTATTTCCTTGTGGTATTTGAACGCGATGAGCCCGCAGTTGCAAGAGCTGGTTTCAAATACTTTGTGATGACGCACGTTGCCACTGCCGGCCTGCTAGTTGCCGCCGTTGCGCTGTGGCGCGCAACAGATTCTTTCGCCTTCGACAACCACGCCCGCGGTTTGGCCGATGCCGTTCCAACGGTGCGTCACATTCTGCTGGCGCTGTACCTCCTCGCCTTCGCCACAAAAGCAGGCTTATTCCCCATGGGCGATTGGGCTCGGGATGCTTACCCTGCGGCGCCCTCCTCAGTATCCGCAGTAATGTCCGGGATAACAAGCAAGCTGGGCATTTACGGTGTGTTCCGCGTATTCCACGATGCATTGCCGGTATCTGCATCCCGCACAGAGCTTTTAGTTTGGGGAATTGTCATAACCGCGCTCGGCGTTGTATCGGCCCTGGTAACAGGTCTGCGCGCAATGCAGGAGGGAGATACAAAACGCCTGCTTGCCTTCTCCAGCATGAGCCAGGCTGGGTACATCTTTCTGGCTCTGGGCATTGGGGTGGCGTTTTCCGGACCGGGGGGACTGCCGGCGGTTGCTTTGGTGGCGTTCCTCGGCGCCGGCTTCCACATCCTGAACGATGCTTTGTACAAGTCTCTGCTGTTTATGAACGCTGGCTCGGTCCTGTACGCCACCGGGCTGCGCGATTTGAACAAGGTCGGCGGACTGTTGTCGGTGATGCCTGTAACGGCCGCGGCGGGATTGGTGGGTGTTCTCAGTCTGTCCGGAATCCCTCCTACTAACGGGTTCGTATCCAAGTGGCTCATATATCAGGCTTCGATATCCGGCGGCATACAGTTCGCTCCGTTCTTGGTTGCGGCAGTTGCGGCGTTCTTTGTAAGCCTAAGCACGCTTGGATACTCGCTGAGGTACTGCTGTACAGCATTTCTGGGCAAGCTGGCCCCCAGCCGCGAAGAGTTGAACCCGGTTCCCAAGACGATGACCGCGGCCCAAGGCGTTTTGAGCGTGGTCTGCTTGGTTATAGGTCTTTCGCCGTACTGGGTGGTATCAGGGCTGAACCTGATCTTCGATTTGCAAAAAGTGTACCGGGTGGGAGCTTTTGGGTCGCTTGTATCAGTTGGAGCCGACGGACAAGCCTCTGCCGCCTGGAACCCGATAGGACTGCTGATTGCCCTAGTGGTTTGCGTGCTTATCGCGGAAGCGGTGCGACGGCTTGGCGGAGCGGCCGTTAGAACTGTGCCCACTTGGTACGGCGGGGAAGAACACCCAGACGATGAGGTTCGCTTCAGGGCGCACGGGCTTTACTCGCCGTTCAACGCGGCGTTCTCGAAGGTTTACCCCACCATACCCCTGCCGCAAATTGGGGGAACTCCCTCCGTTCGGGCAGTGCTGGACATCGACCGCTGGCTGTTCAATCCGCTGGTTAAAATCGGAGCGGATTTGGTCTCCGCCATAAGCCGGACGCATGTGGGTACACCCCAGCTGTATCTGATATGGCAAGTTGTGGGCATGGCCGTGGTGCTGGCCGTACTGCTTGCCGTTGTGAGATGAGTTTGAAGGGGGCGCGATTATGATTGCGGCTGTAGCCAACGGAGCGGTGATACTCTTGATTGCACCTCTGTTTGAGGGCGTGGTCAGAAAAATGAAAGCGATTGTGCACTCGCGAAAAGGCCCTCCAATAACTCAGGGATACATAGACATTCTGAAGCTTTTGGGCAAGGAAGAGTTGAGAAGCACAGCAAACGCAGTGTTTCGGTTCGCACCCGCAGTGGCCTTCGGGGCGTTCCTAACGGTTGGGCTCCTTACGCCGATGGGTGGAACCAACCTAACCGGCGACATGGTGGCGTGGGTCTACTTTTTAACCCTTGGAGCGGCGGCCCTCATTGCCATGGCGGCGGCCTCCGGAAACCCGTTTTCGATAGCCGGTGGTGCAAGAGAGATAATGCTTCTGCTTTCGGTGGAGCCGGTAGTGGTTACCGCGCTCATCACCGCCGCCGTTAAAAGCAGATCCATGAGGGTTGAGGATATGGTGGCGTGGAACGCCCAGAACGGGCCGTGCATCTCGATGGCCTGTGCGGGCATAGCTTTCTTCCTCGCTCTGCAGGCCACAATGGGCAAACTGCCGTTTGATATCACCGAAGCCGAAACCGAGATTGCCGGAGGGCCGCTGTTAGAGCAGAGCGGGCCGAACTTGGCCGTAACCAAGTTGGCCTTGCTGATGCGGCAGGTTGTGTACGCACTGCTGTTGGTGCAGGTGTTCGTGCCGTGGCCGACGGTGGGCCTCTGGCCGGTTTCCGTGCTCCTCATCCTGATCAAGGTGTTGATCCTTTTCATCATCGCCGCGGTGATTGAAGCCGTTAGCCCGCGCCTTCGGAT
>JBMFPP010000250.1:0-4428 GCA_049969055.1 Armatimonadota bacterium
CTTCCGGCAGGGATAAAAGTTCGTCCAAACTGCGGCATACTTTGGGAACTTGGAACCGCTTAGCGGTTTCTTCTGCTCTCTCTGGAACAACGTCAACTACGGCTACTGCTCGAGCATGTTTGTGCGAGACAACAGACTTCAGGTGGCTTTGGGCGATCCTTCCACAGCCGATTATACCAATGCCTAAAGAGTTCACCCTAAGAAAACCTCCTTTGCAAACTGCCTTTTTAAATGCGGGCGAAATAATTGTCCGCCCAAAATGGTGGCTTCGGCGCGCGAAATTTTTTGTTTTGCTGAGTGACAATAGGCGCTTTCGAGAGTGCTGATGCGCGCAAATCGTCTGCCGGCTCAGTATCTGTTTGCTTTGGTAAACGATTTGCGGTTCATGCTCCGGGAGTCCAGGGCCAGTGGGGACGAGGCGGCTTGGCAACGGTGGTTGGTTCGTGGACGTAATTCTCGGGCATGAACTTCGCATGCCCATCCAGGAAGGACCACGCTCGTGCGGGCTCGGCGCGGTGCGTTTGGTGGATTTTGATGCTGTTGTTGTGCCAAAGCCATATTTCGATGTTGAGCAGGACGTCAGTTGGATCGTCCCACTTGATTACTTCCGACTCCTCGCGGCCCCACAAACCGATGTTGTACCAATAGCTTGTTCCGAAAACTTTGTAACAGCTCTCGCCCTTCAGCGTGGCTTGCCACTCTGGGTAAGGCACACCGTTGTCGCTGGGGCATTCAAAAACGCGCTCGCTCTTCAAATACGGCAGAAGCATATCGCGCCAGTAAAGGTCGCCTTTGGGAGGCCTGGGTAGAAAATAATCATCCCAGTCCTGCATGTACATTCTGTTGGCCTTTGCAAGCTGGGACAGGTTAGATGTGCACAGAGTTTGCCTCCCTTTCTCGCGGACGCGCGCGAAGACTGGGAACAGAATGGCGGCCAGGATCGCAATAATGGCGATCACAACAAGAAGCTCGATGAGTGTAAACGCTTCCCTGGTTTGCCTCCGTCGTTCCATAGCGCTTTGCCCTCCTAAAATCCCTGCTCAAAGCAGTTCAAACGTTCGGGCAGTAGCGTAAACCGCTTTTAGAAATTCCTTCTTGAAACCTTACGTCAACTCCTTCTTTATCTGAGCGCAAACTGCAGGTTTTCTGGCCGTTCGGCTTTACAGCTCTCATCTTCGCCTTTTTCAAAATGCCTGTCCTCATCCACCAACCCCCTTCTCTGCACTGTGGGGAAAAGGAAGAGAAACGCACACAACGGCGTCTGCGGTGTAAGAACTGCGGAGATACTGCTTGACACCTCAGCCCTGGTGTCGGTAGTATGTAACTAACCGTTTAGTTGAACACCGCTATGACTCCTTTGCGAAAACCGACTGCATTATCCCACCGATCAATGGGGATGACTGCCACAATCCTTCTGCTTTTACTGCAGGCGCCGCTGTCATTTGCCTCGCCCGAACAGCCGCAGGCCGTGCGCCTGAGCATGCGTCAAGCCGTGGAGATTGCACTTCGTAACAGCACCTCGCTTGCGGCCGCTCGGGAAAGCTTGGCCGGCGCCCAATCGCGCGTGGTGATTGCCCAATCGGCACAGAGACCGCAGGTCTTCGCTGGTGCTGAGTACACCAGGGGCTCTTCCGAGGGACCATTGAAGTCGGGACTGCCCAGAGTCTTCGGGAGCAGATTGGAAGACCGTGAGGTCTCTTTGCGGTTCAGAGAAAACCTTTTCGACTCTCTTCAAACCAGAACCCGAGTTCAGCAGGCAAAGGCCCAGCAGATTGGTGCGGAGAAGGATTTGGAATCTGTGCGCCAGCGGGTTGCCCTGGATGCGCTGATTGCCTACTACGGTGTGCTGAGAGCTGTAAGCCTTTCTGAAGTGGCCAAGGCTGCTTTGGACCGCACCAAAAGGGAGCAGCAGCGCCTTGAAAGCCTGGTGGAGGTTGGGGAAGCCGCGCGCAAAGAAATCCCAAGAGCAAGAGCCGAGGTTGCCGCGGCTGAGGTTGATGCCATAGCTGCCGAGAACGCCGTTGAGAACGCGGTTTCCGTGCTCCGAAACGTGCTTGGCCTGCCGCAGACCACTCAGATTATTCTTACTGATGTATTGGGGCCTCCGGAACCGGCCCCAGATTTGGAACAGCTCATTGAAGAAGCGTACCGACGCAGGCCCGATCTGCGGCAGGCAGAGCTTCAGGTGGAGGCCGCAAAGCTTTCCCTGAAGCTCGCGCGGATACAGGCCGGTGTTACGATCGGGGCCGAGGCATCTTACGATGTTCGCCTGCACCCATATCCGATCGGCAGGTCGTGGAGCTTCGGTGTATCTGCAAGCTACCCGCTGTTCGACGGCGGGGCATCCAGAGCCCGGGTGAGGGAGGCTGAAACCGCCCTGGCAACCGCTCAGGCGAGGTTGGAACAGCTTAGGCGCGACATAGCTCTGCAGGTGAAGCAGGCGCATATTCAAGTGGAGGAAGCCCGCGCGCGTCTTCAGGCCGCCGAACGCGGGGTCGAGGCGGCGCGCGAAAGCCTTGCCGCCGCGGAGGGCAGTTTGGAGGCCCAGGTTGGCATCTTCCTGGAGGTTGTTGCCGCCCAGGTTGGTCTTACACAGGCGGAAAGCCGAGTGGTTCAAGCCCTCTACGATTACAACGTGGCTCGCGCACAACTGGAGTTCGCCGTTGGCCGACTGCAGTAGCGACTTGGTAATAGAACTCAGAGACGTTCACAAGGACTACCAGACTGGCGAGGTAACGGTTCACGCTTTGCGCGGTGTCAGTCTGAAGATAGCCCGCGGAGAGTTTGTTGCCGTAATGGGCCCATCCGGCTCCGGCAAATCCACCCTGATGAACATCTTGGGGTGCTTGGACCGCCCTACGCTCGGGTCGTATTTTCTGGACGGCGTCAACGTGGCAACAATGACCGAGGATGAGCTTGCCGAGGTTCGAAACCGAAAGATAGGTTTTGTTTTCCAGACTTTCAACTTGCTGCCGAGAACGCCGGCCATTCATCAGGTGGAACTGCCGCTTTTGTACTGCAACAGCGCAGACAACCGCGAGGAGAAAGCCCGCCGCGCATTGGAGCGTGTGGGCCTGGGAGATCGCCTGCACCACCGCCCCAACGAGCTGTCCGGTGGTCAGCAGCAGCGTGTGGCTATTGCCCGCGCCATCGTGAACGATCCTTCCATCATTCTCGGCGATGAGCCAACGGGAAACCTCGACACTCGAACCGGCGAAGAGATTATGGCAATTTTCCAAGAGCTCAATGCCGCCGGAAAGACGGTGGTGTTGGTAACTCACGAGGAAGACATAGCACGCCACTGCCGCCGGATTCTGCGGTTCAGAGACGGGCGTATAGTTTCCGACGAGCCGGTTTCCAACCCTATCAGCGCCGTTGAGCGCCTCGCACAGCTTCCCCGCGAGGGCGAGTGATAAACTTGAAGAAGCAAAAAGCCCGCCTTCGGTTGGCCGAAAGCGGGCTTCAGCTCACTTCAAGCTGAATTTCAGGCGGTTAGCTTACCAACGGCCACTGCGGTGCCTGCCGCCGCCGAAGCCGCCGCGCCCTCCACCGGAGCGATAACCGCCGCCGTTAAAAGAGCGCTCGGGGCGCGGACGCGCCTCGTTAACCGTAATGGTGCGTCCATCTAGGCTGGCACCGTTCATAGCAGTAATTGCCGCATCGGCCTTGTCGTCATCAACCTCCACGAAACCGAAGCCCCTGGAACGTCCAGACTCACCGGTCGGAATCGTAGCAGAAGTGGCTCCCCACTCTGCAAAAGCACTCTGAAGCCCGTCTTCCGTGGTTTCAAAAGACAGGTTGCCTACAAACAATCTCTTCGTCATCCAAGTCCCTTTCGATACTTTTCCCTCTGTCTGCTGTGCCGCATTGGACGGACCAGGTGGCTAAAAAGAAAACCGACCCCGAAACCCTTGCCAAACTCTCCATCCCAAACTCACTTCAAGGGTTTCGGCCGGTCGGCTTCAAACTCTCTTGCCGTGGGTCGGTACGAAGAAACGGCGACAGCAAACTTTTGGTCTTAACACTGCAAGTATACAGCCTTTTTGTACATATGTCAACAGCCGCAGGGCCTGTTTTGGCCAATTCCGCGTGCAAATTTGAATTTGGGCTCGCACTTTCGCCCCTTTTCGGTATCAAACTTCCCCTCGATAAGAAAAATGCTCTCTCGGTCCGCATTCACGACGGCAGTTTTCACCTGAATTTCCTTGCTCCAGGGTTCGGATCTGCGGTCCAAACAGGTTCTGTCCTTGTGGAATATTTTTAATAGGCACGGTTAAGTCTGCCGATTTATGTGTCGATACAGTATCTGCGGCAGGTTGCTTTGGCGCTGTTTGGTTTGTTTCGGGAGGTTTCTTGGGCTCTCTTGGGAAAGGGGGGAGAGGGCTTGCTGTCGCTGAGCCGCGCCGAGTTTGAAGAGATCCGCGCGCT
>JBMFPP010000251.1:0-4409 GCA_049969055.1 Armatimonadota bacterium
TGCCGGAAATGGTCCTCGGACCCTCCGGAGTTGCCATACTCAGCTCAACGTCGTCCGTAAAGAAAGCAACTGCCGCATCTATATTCCCTGCAGAGATTGCCTTAAACATACTGCTGATTACGTTCCTAACAGCGTCCTCCTCAGTGGTTTTCGGTGGGAGGAGGCGCAGGATGCGCACCGTGTAATCCGATTCGGTCAAGCCGTGGGCCATAAAGAAGTCTGTAATCTTGGCAACTGCAGACGGCAGGGATTCGGTTATCCGGTCCAGGCTGGGTTGGGTGGTCCATGCCGAGACAAAGCCTGCTGTTTTGGTTGCTTCGTCAACGAAGAATCGGTGCCACAGGTAGCCGCTGGGGAACTTGCCCTCCACATCCGGAGCCAAGCTGGCGAACAAGCTTACAGCATCAGACGGCTTCGCGGGACCGAGGTTCATGGTCCAGATCAGCATCCAATCGCCTATTTGGGTGGGCGCGGCTTTAGCGGTTTTAGGCTCTGGGGTGGTTTCCTGTGCTTCTGCCATGCGCACCGGCGAGCCCATGCCGAACACTAACAGCACAACCGAAGAGATAAGCAGGGTTCTGAACATAAACATCCCTCCTTGCCCTAATAGTACAGGTTTATCTGCCGCCTGTCAACATCCTTAAAAGTGAAGTAGAATGGCCGCCAAAACAGCCGGCTCAGAGGTTGGAGCGCATAGATGTAGAACAAAAAGAAGGCGGTGGACGCCGATGCTTCATGAAAACGCTCGTTTGGAGGTTTCAGATAAACTGACCAGGGAGGAGTGGGACAGGCTTGCTGCCTGGGCAGACGGAGGGCATCCGTGCCAAACCCACGAATGGGGAGATTTTTTGTCCCTGCAGGGCGAGAGGGTATACCGAATGGCTTTTGGCTCCAAAGGAGAGCTGGTCGCAACGGTACTTATGGTTCGGCTCCGTCGGCGCATTGCCGGAAAATGGGCATTTTACGCCCCCTGGGGGCCGGTGTTGAGATGGTGGAACGAAGAGCTTTTGGCGTTGGTGTGCGGCGAACTCAAAGAGTTCATTCGCTCGGAAAAGGCTTTGCTGATTCGGGTTGGACCGGCTGTGGCTGATCCTTCGAAGGCCGAGCTGTTTCAGCAGGCTGGATTCCGACAGCCGGATTTACTCATTCCGTGCTCGGAACAGCCTTCGTACGCTTTGGTTGTGGATTTACGCAGGTCGGAAGAGGAATTGCTCTCGGCAGTGAGGTCCAAATGGGCGTACAACGTGCGTTTGGCCGAGCGCCGCGGTGTCACGGTGGAGAAGGCGGATGCAGACGGCCTTCCGTGGTTGGTGCGGCTGATGGATGAGCGCAGCGGCGGCCAAATAGACCGCCGATATATACCGAACCTATGGGAGGCTTTTTCGCCTCAGAAAATGGTGCACTTGTTTTTGGCGCTGCACGGCAAGGATGTTGCGGCGGCAGCTTTATGTATAACGTGCGGAGCGACGTGCTGGCTTTGGGAAAACGCCGTTTCCTTGGCACATCGAAACCACATGCCGAACCATCTGCTCCAATGGCGCGTGATGATGTGGGCACGCGACCACGGTTACCATGCCTATCACATGGGCACTGCCGCCCCGCCAAATTCGAGCGATGCGCATCCTCTGGCCGGCGCCACCAAGTTTAAAGAGGGTTTCGGTGCGCAGTTGGTGAGGTACCCAGGCCAATTCGACCTTACGCTGTCGCCGTTTCTTTACGGTGTGTGTACAGCGGCATCATCCCTGGTAAACCGTGCAAGGGAAAGGCTCTCACTGGGCAGATGCGCGCACCGTTAAAATTCAATTGGCCGTTTCTCACAAACCACCTTCTCTGAAGTTACAAGGAGTAAAAAATGAAGGGCATGGATCGGGAAAAACAGTTGGAGCTGTACCGAACGATGTTGGTTATCCGGCGATTCGAAGAGCGCTGTGCACAGTCTTACACCGCCGGAAAGATAGCTGGCTATCTGCACCTGTACATAGGTCAGGAGGCTGTGGCCCTCGGTTTCATATCGGCGCTTAAACCCGGCGACTATGTTGTGGATTCATACAGGGACCACGGCCACTGCATCGCGGTGGGTACAGATCCAAAGCTGATAATGGCAGAGCTTTACGGAAGGGCAACAGGGGTCTCCAAAGGCAAAGGCGGCTCTATGCACCTGTTCGACTTTGAGAAAGGGTTCCTAGGCGGTACCGGCATTGTGGGGGGCGGCATCCCGATAGCGGCCGGTGTGGCCCTGGCAAGCAGGTACAAGGAGTCTGACGCCGTTGTGCTTTGTTTTTTCGGCGACGGCGCAATCAACCAGGGGGTGTTCCACGAGTCGCTGAATATGGCGGCTTTGTGGAAGCTTCCGGTAATCTTCGTGTGCGAAAACAATCTCTATGCAATGGGAACTAGTTTGGAGCGCTCTTCGGCGGTAACGGATCTAACCGTGCGGGCCGGCGGCTACGGCATGGAGTGCCACCGCGTGGATGGGATGGACATTCGAAAAGTGTATGAAGTAGCCCAGCATGTGGTCCAGAAGGCAAGAGAGACAAAGGAACCGTCATTTGTGGAAGCCGTGTGCTACCGCTATGTTGGTCACGGTGCCGCAGACCCCGGCACCTATAGAACAAAAGAGGAGGTTCAGGAATGGCGCCGGCGCGATCCAATTGCTATTTACGAGCGGTATCTAATAGAGGAAGGCATCCTTACGGAAGAGCTAGCGGCTAAAATACAGCAGGAGGCCCAGGATATAGCGCGGGAGGCAATGGCATTTGCGGACCAAAGTCCCGAGCCTGATCCGGATTCGCTTTATGAGGATGTGTACGCATAGGAGGAGCGCATGGCGGTAATCACATATCGAGAGGCCTTGAGGCAGGCGCTGATACACGAGATGGATCGAGACGAAAACGTCTTCGTCATGGGAGAAGAGGTAGCGCTGTACCAGGGCACGTTCAGGGTGACAGAAGGGCTTTTGGAAAGGTATGGGCCGCGCCGCGTTATTGATACACCAATCTCCGAAGCAGGGTTCAGCGGAATAGCACTTGGAGCGGCCATTGTTGGCCTGCGTCCGGTTGTCGAAATGATGACCATGAACTTTTCCATCGTCGCCCTGGATCAGATTCTGAACCACATAGCCAAATACAGATACATGTCCGGCGGCCAGCTCAAAGTGCCGCTTGTGATACGGGGACCCAACGGACCCGGACGCGGATTGGCGGCTCAGCATTCACAAAGCCTGGAGGTTTGGTTTGCCCATACACCCGGGCTTAAGGTGGTTGCACCCTCAACACCTGCAGATGCAAAGGGGTTGCTCATTTCATCCATACGAGACGACAATCCGATTATCTTCTTGGAGCACGCTGGGCTGTACACCCTAAAAGGAGAGGTGCCCGACGGGGAGTATGCTGTTCCCATAGGAAAAGCCAACATTCTGCGCCCCGGCGAGGATGTGACAATAGTGAGCTATTCGCGCATGGCGCAGACGTGCTTGCGCGCCGCGGAAAAATTGTCCGAAGAGGGAATAAGCGCCGAGGTGGTCGATTTGCGGTCACTGCGCCCCATAGATATGGATACGGTGGTGAGCTCGGTTCAGAAAACCAACCACGTAGTTGTCGCTCACGAAGCATGGAGGTTCTGCGGCATGGGTGCGGAGATCGCCGCCCAAATATACGAGCTGGCGTTCGACTACCTGGACGCCCCCGTCGAGAGGGTGGCCGGAGAGGATGTTCCCATGCCGTACGCTGCGAACCTAGAGCGCCAAGCAATCCCAGACGCCGCTCGGGTGGTAGCGGCTGCCAAGCGCGCATTGTGGCGCCAGGTTCCATCTCCTAAAGAGGAGGAGCAAGGAGAGGTTGTATATGGGCCAGCTGACGATGCCAAAGTTGGGTGATACCATGGAAGAGGGAACGGTGGTTAGGTGGCTTAAAAAACCTGGAGACACCGTTCGCGAAGGCGAAGCCATCGCCGAAATAGAAACCGAAAAATCGGTAATGGAAATGACCGCGTTCGAAAGCGGCGTCCTAACAGAGATACTTCTGCCGGAAGGCCAAACCGTTCCCGTGGGGACCCCGATAGCTTATCTGCGCACCGAGGGCGAAGCCGAAACCGCCTCCGCCACCGAGTTACCCGCTCCGAAGAAGCCGGAACAAACCAAGGCCGCGGAGGCGGCCCCTCCACCGAAACCAGCGGAAGCTGAGCGCGCCGTTGGTGAGCGCCTGAAGGCCTCCCCGCTTGCCAGAAGGTTGGCCAGGGTAGAAGGCGTGGATTTGAGCCAACTGCGAGGTACCGGCCCAGGAGGAAGGATACTCGGCGCCGATGTGAGGGAATTTCTGGCCGCCAGAGGCAGGCCGGAAAGGGCGACCCCTGCTGTGGAGCCGCCGGCAGTGGCTGAGAGGCCCGAGCAACTTGTTCAACCAAGCCGCATG
>JBMFPP010000252.1:0-4409 GCA_049969055.1 Armatimonadota bacterium
GGCTATATCGTGGTAGTAGTCGCCGGGGCCGTATCTTAGGATGCGCTGAGGTCTGGGCAGAACACCTTCGAACCTGCTCGGCCCGCGAACGCTGGTTTCCGACCAGCAGAGCGCCTGCATGGCGTGTTCCGGTTTAATCCACGGCCCGCCACTGCTGGACCAGCCAGCGCAGTTGTGTACGCAGAGCTCCAGACCAAGGCGGTTGGCCTCTTTGGCAGCGTGGCGGATCATCTCGCGGAAAGCGGCACTCATAAACGGCACTTTGCCGGCGGGAATGCCCACTTCCACGTTGAATATCTGCGCTCCGCCGATGCCCACCCGCTTCATCGCTTCGAGGTCGGCAGTGATACCCTCTTTGGTTATGTTGCCGTTGATCCAGTGCCACCACGTATGCGGTCTGGCCGAAGGAGGGGGGTTACGGAAACCGCGGTCCAATTTGTCGTCGGAGCTTGCCCAGATGGCTCCGCACAGTGCCAGCACAGCAAGGGCAAAAAACGCCAGTCGCTTCATATCCTCACCTCTCTTTTCGTTTACAACAACCTTCTGAGAATAGGTTCTCCGCAGTTGGCGGCATGCCTCCCGATTGGGCAGTTGCGATGGATTGGAAGTTGCGGCTCAAATCCGCGCTTTTGGGCCGCACTTGATACTGCTTAGCCTCTGTGGTACCATTAGCGTAGCATCCGTATTCATCACAACGTTTACTTCGGATAACGGAGGCTGTCTCATGCCAGCGCCTGTGCCGGAGGGCCATCCTCTGCGGCTGATGTTTAATGCGTTGGTAAGCCGCACCTTTTCCGAAACCCTGTTGCTCAGAGACCCGCAGATTATGTCTTATTTGGCCAATTTGCTGGCCGAGTTTGTGCATGTTGACAACATTTACCGCATTCGGAACGCCAAAGGCAAACCTCTTGAGGAAGTGGCCGAGATGCTCATGGAGGGGGATGTGCGCCTCGGGGCCGCATCTTTCTCGCGTGAGCGCGAGGTACACAAGCATATTGGGGATTTTACGCTGTTCTGGACCGGCGTTTACCCGGAAGCGCTGCGTATGCTGAGGGCGCCAACGCGGAAGGATCATCTGATAGACTACGTCAGCCGCGGCAAGGAATCGTACTTGATAGCTTCCACTTTTGACTACGGCCCTTACAAGGAGGAGGCGCCGCTGTTGCGCAGGCTGTCGGCAAATTTTGAGCTTTGCATGTACGGATTAAACCTGGTGCGTCAGCGGTGGGAGAAGCTCAGTCAATCCACTTATCGCCGCGCCACCGAAACCCTTATGGAACAAGGGCCAACAGAGCGATAATCTCTTTGACGATTGGAGCAGCGCATGCTTCGGTTTCTCTCTGCCGGCGAGTCTCACGGCCCGGCCCTAACGGTGATTGTGGACGGCATGCCGGCAGGCCTGCATCTTTCGCCGGATGATATTAACATTGACCTACAGCGGCGTCAGAAGGGTTACGGCCGCGGCGGCCGCATGAAAATAGAATCCGATACCGCTGAAATACTTTCTGGCGTTCGGCACGGCCGAACATTGGGATCTCCCATCACGGTTTTGATAAGGAACCGAGATTGGGAAAACTGGCGCCAGCGCATGTCCATCGCTCCTCCTGAAGGGCCTTCGTCTCCTGTTACTGTGCCCCGCCCCGGGCATGCCGACCTGGCCGGCATGCTGAAATACGGGCACACAGATATTCGCAACGTTATTGAACGTGCCAGCGCCCGAGAAACTGCGGCCAGGGTGGCCGCTGGTGCCATAGCCAAGGCACTTCTGCGTCAGTTCAATATACAGGTGGTGGGTCACGTGGTTCAAATAGGCCACGTTCTCGCCAAGCCCTCCTACGAAAGCATAGATCAGCTCCGCTCCTCCGCTGAAGAGTCGCCGGTTCGGTGTGCCGACCCGGTTGCCGAGCCTCGAATGATGGGATTTATAGACTTTGCAATGGAGAAGGGCGATTCCGTGGGCGGCGTTGTTGAGGTTGTTGCCGAGGGGGTACCGCCGGGCATTGGCAGTTATTCTCAGTGGGACCGGCGGTTGGACGGCAGATTGGCCCAGGCGGTGATGAGTATTCATGCGATCAAGGGTGTGGAGATAGGTATGGGATTTACAGCGGCGGGACTGCCAGGTTCTCGGGTGCACGACGAGATATACTACGAAGACAAGCAGTTCAAGCGCCGAACCAACAACGCCGGCGGCATTGAAGGCGGCGTAAGTAACGGAGAAAGGATCGTGGTTCGTGCGGCTATGAAGCCTATTCCGACCCTTTTGAACCCCCTTCGATCTGTGGATGTTGCGACCAAACAGGAGGTGCAATCCCGCTTCGAGCGCTCCGACGTTTGTGCTGTTCCAGCCGCCGCTGTGGTGGCCGAAGCCATGGTTGCGTTTGTGCTGGCGCAGGAGATGCTTGTTAAGTTCGGGGGAGACAGCCTTCAAGAGGTGCTTCGCAACTACAATTCCTATATGGAGGCGCTGTCCTCGGTGTGAGAAACCTGGTTTTGGTGGGCTTTATGGGCACGGGCAAAAGCGTTCTCGGGCGCGCGGCGGCCGAGCGCTTGGGTTTCCGGTTTTTCGACACGGACGAGATGGTGGAGGCGGCCGACGGACGGCCCATACACCGCATTTTTCAAGAAAGCGGGGAGGGTTATTTTCGAGATTTGGAATCCGCCGCGGTGAAAGAAGCCTCGGCTTACTGCGGCGCCGTAATCGCCACTGGAGGGGGAGCGCTCGGCCGGCCTGAGAACGTTGCCGCTTTGAAGTGCACGGGGGTGCTTATCTGCTTAACTGCGCGTCCCGAGGTTATACTGCAAAGGGTGTCTTCTCACAACGTGGAACGACCTCTCCTCAAATGCGGCAACCCCTTGGCACGAATTCAAGCCCTTCTGGAGGAGCGCAGAGGTGCGTACGCACAGGCCGATGCGGTTGTGGACACCTCAGACCTTACGCCCAGCCAGGCGCTGGAATGCGTTATCCGCGAGTGGCGCCGGGCTTTGGAGCGCCTGCGTGAAACCGCGGATGGGGGTGCATAGAATGCCACCGGAATCCAACTCTGGCAAGTATTTGCTTAACTGCCCAAAGTGCGGTGCCGAGGTGTGTGTGACTCAGGTGCAGGGCGACCGCTGTCCGGGATGCCGGTGCGAGTTCAAGCTTTTCCGGCCGCATGAGCGGGATGCCGCCGAGGACTACTTTCAAGTTCTGACCGGCGTAAAGCATATGGTTGCGCTGGCGGACGGCGCGTTGATCATTGCGCACCAGTGAAAAAGATAATTTGATTATAAAAGAAGTAAGCAGGGTATTATTAATTAAAACTGCGGTGCGGAATTTCCCTGTTCGCCCCGGAAACCAAAAGATTCCACGGTGGAATACCGCTTTGCACATGCACGCAGAGACAGCGGGGTGATCGCCGTGCAGTGCACCTACTGCGAAGCGAAAATTGTTGAACCTGCTTACTTCTTTGATGGGTTGAGAAACCCCATCTGCGAAGCGTGCTACAGCGAGCTTCTCGAGCTGGCTCTTAAACACACCGATGTTTACGTGAGCATCCAGCGCGGTATGCCGAGGCCTGATTCTGCATCTCTACGCCGCTCTGAAGCTTCTTCGGATGTACATAACTCTCCAACAAAATCCGATGTTTAGCTTGCTCGCTTCGATGCTAACATCGGCGCGTTGGGATGCTTGAGGTTTGGCTCGCTGTGGTTTATGAAGATCCCTCAAGCGTATTGTCGCCACCCCATTGTGAAAAGATGCACAAATTCTGGGCGGTTTCGCACGCCGAATCTTGGTTTTGCACCCGCAGAGGAGGAAGAGGGTGGGCTTTAAGAAGAAACTATTTATAACCAAGCCTTTGAAGCCTTAAGCGAAAGGCGGTTTATGTACGTAATGCGGCTTGGACAGCACTGCATCTGCTGTGTGAGAGTAATCGGAGCGGTGGCCTTCACGCTTTGCTTAATTGCTGTTGGGACGAAACTGCTGGTTGCTCCGAATTTGGGCTCCAATGAAGCAGGAGAGGCTCTTAGACGTCCAGCGCCTGTGGTGCGCATGCGCGGAGCGGGAATAGTGCTCAAGTCTAAAGGCAATCGACTGTGGGAGATGGATGCGGATTCGATTGAGGTGAGCCAGGACCGCAGAACCACTACGATGGACGGCTTGAAAAACGGGAGGTTGTACAAGGGCGGCAAACCGGTTGTAACGCTCACCGCCGCCCGCGCCGTTTACGACAGCCAAACGCGAGCCCTACGGGTGTTCGGAGGGGTTACCGCAACTACTGCCAGCGGCCTCATTTTAACCACAGACGTTGTGGAATGGTCGGAGAAATCCCGAAGGTTGATTTGCCCGGGAAAGGTGGTGGTCCGCACCAAAGAAGCCACAATAACCGGAGATTGGCTGGAGGCGGATCTGGACGTACAGCGCTACACAG
>JBMFPP010000253.1:0-4392 GCA_049969055.1 Armatimonadota bacterium
ACCACAACGATTATACCCAAACTGCGGCCGCATATCCGACACCGCCGACAATCTGCACGTAAGGCGCGCTAAACGGTACGTCTTACGCACCGCCCGCCAGCGAGGCCACGCACCTGCAGGCCTCTTCGATCTCACCCTCTGTCTGGAAAAAATTTACCGAAAAGCGAACAACGGGCGGGAAAGGCGGGGGAATCCAGCGGCACACTATGCGGGCTCTCTGATACAAGGCCGCAACCGCCTGCTTCGGCTCCACACCATCAATGGTGAACGCCACCAACCCGCACCTAGCGGCACCTTCAACGGGACTGCACAGCCTAACGCCTGGAAGCTCAGAAAGCCCCTCCCGAAGCATATCCGACAGATGCAGTATCCGCGCTTCAACGGCATCTAGCCCAAGCTTAGCAAGGTACAAAAGGCTTTCGGAGAGGCCGCACAGCACCGCCGGATCCATAGTTCCTACCTCGAAGCGGCGCGCATCATCCTTCAAAGAATAGCCGCCCTCCAAATCGTACTCAACCCTTGATGCCCAGCCGACCCAGCTTGGATGCAAACGGTGGAGCCACTCCTCGGCAATGTAAAGCGCGCCGGTACCGTCCGGACCCAACAGCCACTTCTGCCCAGGCAGTGCGTAGAACTGGACTCCCAGCTCTGCAACATCAACGGGAATATGGCCAACTGCCTGCGCACCGTCGATCAGCACCGGAACACCCCGGGATGAAGCCGCAACTGCCATCTCCTTTACCGGAAGTTTCTGACCATTGCAGAAAGCGATGTGGCTGAACACCGCAACTTTCGTTCTTGGAGTAACAGCGTTTTCCAGCTCCGCAACCGGGTCTGCCCCGCCGGCAAGCCTTAGCATCCGCCATTTCGCGCCGGTTGCGGCGCAGAGGTGGTACACCGGAACCAGCACGCTGTCGTGCTCGAGATCGGTGATTATCACCTCGTCGCCGGGGCCGAGCCTCAGCCCGTTGAGCACAATGTTAACTCCCTCGCTGGTGTTGTGCGTAAGCACTACCTGACCCGGACCGCAGTTCAGCAGTGCCGCTAGCCGCCGACGCAGTGTGCTCTCTACCTCGAAAGCTTTAGCCTGCACCTCCGGCGCCGAGGGCCCCCACTCGTTCATCCATTGGTGCATCTGCTTCACGGCATCTATGGTGCGCTGGGGGCATGGACCGGATGTGCCAGTGTTCATGTATATACATCGGTGCACAGCCGGAATTTCGGCCCGCACCGCACCCACATCGATCCCCTTGCTCACTGCGGCACCCCTTGCGCAAACCGCCCGTCCGGACCGAACTGAACCTCCTGGAGCGGACCCTCAAGCCGCACCCCTTCCGGAAGAGCTCGCGCCAGTGCCTCCGAAATCCACATATGCTCCAGGTGAAGCGTACTGTGTATGCGAACAATGCGAAGCTCCTCCGGCGGCTTGTTTCTGTTGAGATAGATAGCGGCTTCCAATGCCTCTTGGTCCGTTGGGTATACAAGCGGAATGAAACCGCGCTCAATGAACGTGGAAACCACTGTGTTGGTTAGGGTGGCGTGTCGATCCATCCGGTCAATCAAGCGCTGGGTAACTATATCGGCCAACCCAATACCCACAGCGTTCCCGTGAGAGGCGTCGGTCACATCCAGCACAACGATTGTTTTGATTCTTGGGCGGCGCGCCCAAGGTTCATTTCCTATGCGGAGCCTGCCGATAACATTGGTATCCAAACCCGCGCCGGAAATATCCTTGCCCAAGTAATCAACTATAAGGATGTCGATCTCATCAAACGGAAGGCGGGGATGGTGTCTCTTGGCCGTGCGAAGCAGTTTGCGGTCGGTTTCGTGTATCAAGTTTGGCGGCACAGCAACGATTTGAGAGGTGCGCAGATAAGCGTTTTCCAAAATGGCAACGGCGGCCAGAATCTTGCCGGTATCTACAGCAACCTGGGCTACCGGAGCTATCCACTCCCTCAGCCCCTGGGTGCCGCGCGCGTGGACAAGCTCGGCCTGGTCGCGCTTCCCAAGGCCTATGGTTATCATTTTAACGATACCGCTTTCGTGGACCGAGCGGAAATCCGTATGCGGCTTAACGCGATTGATCACCAAAACCCCATCGGATTCCCAAGCATACCGATCCATGTGAACAGGCATATCGCCAACCTGCCCGATCCGCACAGTCTCCATAGAAGAGCGGATCGGGGCGCCGACGGTCTCCTCCGTAACCCCAAGCGACCGAAGAAGCTCGACCTGCCCCTCGGCTGTAGCCCCGCCGTGACTGCCCATTGCCGGCACGATAAAAGGCTCGGCCCCGAGATCCCTCAAAAAACCCACCGCCTCGCGGATGATCAAGGCGATGTCGCGTATGCCCCTACTGCCGGCGGTAACAGCAACAGAGTGCCCCGGGCGAACGCGCTGTGCAAGACCACAGCGGCTCAGCTCGTCCCGCAAACAGCGCGGCACATCGGGCAGAGTTTTTCCGTACAGCTTCTGCGAAGCCGGCGCCATACGCGGACAGCGCACCATTCGCGTTCCCTCCACCACGCCGGCTTATCCGGCAGTCTCCAAAGAAGACTCCACTAGGCTATCGGGAACAAGCCCCGAAAACCGAACCGGAAACGAACCACAATATGGGCTTAGAGCACCAAAGCCGACATCCAGTCGCCCGAATATCGATCTGGATCGAGCAGCCAAAGCAGTCGGTCCGGATCTCGGCTTCCGGAAGTGTAGAGCGGAACGCCCTTAAGCAGACCGAGTTCCGGCATTGGGTTTGGTTTTGCACGCCTCAGCGGCGGCACCTGGTGATAGTGCGGATTGGCAATTGCCTCACCGCCGGGTGCCAAGATATAGTACGCACCGCCAACCGTAGCCTTAACATTCGGGAAGATGGTTTTAAAGTTACTGCCCACAAAATCGGTCATCACCAAAATGCTGTTCGGGTCCGGATTGATAGTTATGTGGGCATACCCAGGAAGCATAACCACCTTGTCCCCCGGATGCGCCTCCACAAGAATAACGTCCTCAACTTTATCGCCGGGAGCGTTGATATCGGAGACTTTTTGGAGCAGATACCAAGCCGTGCCGTAGACCACCTCATAAACTTCGGGATAGAAGGTTTCTTTGCCGGGAATCCTAGGGTGGTAGTGACCGTGCGTTTTGATGAACTCCGGCCCCAATGTGCCCGGACGCATTATGGTAATATCGTATCTAAGACTGCGGGAGGCAAATTTGTCCGCATCGGCGGGTAATCTAACGCCGCGGTGCATATGGTAAAGCACCGCAGGCTCAACATCCGCCCAAGGGTCCAGCATAACCGGGCGCACCTCGCGTACATCGCGGACGTCATGCTCGTCCTCCTGTGCGCCGCCCAGCGTCAACTCCAGCGTCTCCGCATTAACCTTAACCCCCGGAAGCCCTATCGCTTCCGAAAGATCAATCCACTCAGACATGCGCCTACTCTCTCCTCAAGCAACGCCCGCCGCCCGGCCGCGGAACGAAGCCGCCGGCGGCGTCTGACTTTTGGGATGCTAACAACAGCAAGGCCGGCTTTTGGACTGCGCACCAAACCGCCGGCCCTGCAATCTGTGGCTTCACTCACCCGCGCTGTGCGCCTTTTACCATCCGTACACCGGTTACTCGGCGGTGAAAGGCAAAAGGGCAATCTGCCTGGCCCGCTTTATAGCTCTGGTGAGCGCCCTCTGATGGCTGGCACAAGTTCCGGTTGTGCGGCGCGGCAGTATCTTACCGCGGTCGGATATATACCGGCGCAGGCGCGGCACATTTTTGTAATCGATGAACTCGATCTTATCCACACAAAATCCGCAGACTTTTCTTCTTGGCTTTCGCATCTCCACCTCAATCCAATGTCTCAAAACGCTTTGACGTTCAATTAGGCTTTTGTTTGCCGAAGCGTCTTGTTTCTATCAGCATGCAACCAACAAATCAGCCGCTAATCGCCGAACGGGTCATCCATTTCGGCCTCTTCAATATCGAAATCGCGCTGGGTCACATCCGAAGCGTAAGTCTCAATAGGTTCGGCCACCTCGATGTCCTCAGCGGCAGGCTCCTCCCTCGGCCGATCTAGAGCTTCAACCCTATCAGCCACTATCTCAACCACACTGCGTTTGGTGCCGTCTTGGGCAATCCAGCTCCTCTGCTGCAGCCTGCCGTCCACGGCGACCAGGCGCCCCTTTTTCAGATAGTTTCGCGCATACTCGGCGTTTTGCCTCCAAGCAATCACGTTGAAGAAGTTGGTTTCATAGTCCCCAGAACCGTCGTTCTTTCGGCGGAACGGGTCCGTAACAGCCAGACCTATTGTGACGACCTCAACCCCGGACGGCGTGAAGCGCGACTCCGGATCGCGCGTGAGACGCCCGATAAGCACCACTCTGTTGAGCGTAGGCATTAAAC
>JBMFPP010000254.1:0-4156 GCA_049969055.1 Armatimonadota bacterium
AGACAGCTTATAAGCCGCGTGGCCGATACCATAGCCGCCTGGGGCCGCGAGCAGGGGTATTTTGCCACAGAAGCCGACGCCGATGCCTTCCACGATGAGCTTGTTTACGCGCTGCTTCACCAAAAAGCCTCTTTCAACTCCCCGGTTTGGTTCAATGTAGGAACAAACACCGGCGGGGCGAAACCCCAGGCCTCCGCCTGCTTCATCAATTCGGTTGAAGACAACATGGATTCCATTCTCCGCCTCGCCGCAATAGAAGCAAAGCTGTTCAAAGGCGGCTCAGGTACCGGAACCAACTTCTCTACCATACGCTCCTCAAAGGAGCCGCTTTCCGGCGGCGGCACCGCTTCCGGCCCCGTCTCATTTATGAAGGGGTTCGACGCGTTCGCCGGCGTTATCAAATCCGGCGGAAAAACCCGAAGAGCCGCCAAAATGGTGATCCTGAACGTGGACCACCCCGATATCGTGGATTTTATAAAGTGCAAAGCAGAGGAAGAAAAGAAAGCTTGGGCGCTCATCGATGCCGGGTACGACGGCTCCTTCAACGGCGAAGCATACAGCTCCGTCTTCTTCCAAAACTCAAACAACAGCGTGCGGGTTACAGACGCTTTTATGCATGCCGTTGAAATGGACGGCGAGTGGCGCACCCATGCCGTAACTACCGGAGAGGTTCTGGGCAAATACAAGGCGCGCGACCTCCTGCGCATGATGGCAGAAGCCGCCTGGATATGCGGAGACCCGGGCATACAGTTCGACACCACTATCAACTCTTGGCATACATGCCCCAACAGCGGCCCCATCCGCGCAAGCAACCCGTGCGCCGAGTTCATGTTCCTCGATGACAGCGCATGCAACCTGGCCAGCCTGAACCTGATGAAGTTCCGAACGCCGGACGGCGAGTTCGACGTGGATGATTTTATCCACACTGTGGAGCTGATGATCACAGCCCAGGAGATTTTGGTGGATAACAGCTCTTATCCCACCGAAGCCATAGAGAAGAACAGCCACGATTTTCGCCCGCTCGGTCTCGGTTACGCTAACCTGGGTGCGCTTTTGATGGCCCGCGGCCTCCCGTACGACAGCGACGAAGGCCGCGCCTATGCCGCCGCCGTCACAGCACTTATGACCGGCGCCGCCTACCGCCATTCCGCCAGAATGGCCAAGGTTAAAGGCCCATTCAACGGGTTCGCTGTGAACCGAGAGCCTATGCTTCGAGTTATCGAACGCCACCGCAGTTATCTAGACCGAATAGACGCTTCCCTGGTACCGGAGGATTTACTGCGCAGTGCGCGTGAAGCGTGGGACGAGGCCTTGGCACTGGGACAGAAGTACGGCTACCGCAACGCTCAGGTGACCCTGCTGGCTCCAACCGGCACCATCGGCTTTATGATGGACTGCGACACCACCGGCATCGAGCCGGATATTGCCCTTGTGAAGTACAAAAAGCTGGTCGGCGGCGGCGTGCTCAAAATCGTAAACCAAACAGTGCCGGAAGCGCTTGCCCGGCTCGGCTACAGTAGCTCGGAAATCTCCAAAATCGTGGAGTACATCGATGCAAACGACACCATCGAGGGCGCGCCCGGCCTGAAGGAAGAGCACCTGCCGGTTTTCGACTGCGCCTTCCGTCCTCCCAACGGCACCCGCTCTATACATTATATGGGCCATCTGCGCATGATGGCGGCGGTACAGCCTTTCTTGAGCGGAGCTATCAGCAAAACCGTCAACATGCCCAACGACGCCACCCCGGAAGACATCATGGACGTTTTCATGACCGCGTGGCGCTTGGGCTTGAAAGCGGTGGCGGTGTACCGCGATGGATGCAAGCGCACACAGCCGCTTACCACCGGCCGCCAAGAGAAACAAGCCTCCGAGGCCAAACCGGTGCGCCGCCGACTGCCGGACGAACGCAAGGCGATAACGCACAAATTCTCGGTCGCCGGCCACGAGGGCTACATCACGGTTGGCATGTACGAAGACGGCTCTCCCGGCGAGATTTTCATCGTGATGAGCAAAGAGGGCTCCGTGATATCCGGGCTGATGGACTCTTTCGCCACGGCGATCTCCTTGGCACTGCAGTACGGAGTGCCTCTATCGGTGCTGGTGAAGAAGTTCAGCCACGTTCGCTTCGAGCCGGCCGGGTTCACCAACAACAAAGACATCCCCATTGCCAAAAGCGTAATCGACTACATCTTCCGGTGGCTTGCCCTTAAGTTCCTACCGCCAGAAGAACAGCCCGCCGCCACGCAGGACGTGCCGGTGATGTCTACCAAAGCGCGGATGTCCACCGAAGACCAAGAGCACCAGGTATTCCTGCTTCAGGCGGATGCACCGCCGTGCCCAGAGTGCGGCTCGATTATGGTGAGGAACGGTTCTTGTTACAAATGCACCAACTGCGGTGCCACATCCGGTTGTTCGTAGCCTTTACGTTCGGCTGCGGGAAGGGACTCCGTCCAAGCTCCTCAAGCTCCCGCCATCATCTCCAGCCCTTCCCTGCTGTAGAGAGAAGGAAGCACTTGGGTCCCCTCCTGAAGCTGGGAAGGGCAAGGAGAGAGGACCGGCCCGAGATTGACAAAAGAGCAGGGGGTGTGAGGGCAAACAACTCAGCTCCTCACACCCAACCTGCTTTTGAAGCATAAAAAGCGGTTTAAACCCCGGCTTCGCGCCAAACCTTCAGCAGGGCATCGCCCGTAGTTTTTGCCGCTTCCAAAGCCGGCATTTCGTTCATGCGCTTGCTGAACGGTTCTGGAGTAACCGGGCCGTCGTAGCCGATCTGCTTCAGCGCCTGCAGGAACCCCTTCAAGTCGATCACACCGGTCTCACCTGGAAGACAGCGGATGTTGTCTATTTGCTCATCAACCGGAACCCCGGCCGGTGCATCGTTTATGTGCACGTAAACCACTTTCTCTGCCGGTGTAGATGTTATCTGCTCTATCGTACCCCCGCTGGTGTACCAGTGCCAAGAGTCTAAAAGCAAGCCCACGTTGCCAGTGCCTATCGCGTCTGCCAGCTCGAGCATACCTGGAAGCGTGTGGATAAACTCGTACTTCCTGCCGCGCCTGCTGGTAGCCGGTCCGATGAACTCCAAACCGAGCCAGCAGCCGTAGTCCTTCAGAATTTCGGCTATGGGCCGAAACCTGGAAACGTGCCACTCGAAATTCTCCTTAAAAGGCAGGTGGTCCGAGAACGGCAAAACCCACGTCGGCACCCGAAAACACCCCAGCTTCTGGGCCAACTCAGCGTATTTGGGCAGTTCTTTCAGCTGTTCCTGAAACTTAGCCTCGTCAGCGCGCCAATCAACCGGCAGGCCCCATCCTCCCATCCTCAGGCCAGCGTTTGCATAAAGCCCCTTTATGTAATCTGCCCCTTTCTCCTCCGCCAGCTTCATTGCCTCTCCCATGGGAAGATCCAACCCTTCAAAGCCGGCGGTCTTTGCCAGCTCCAAGCTTTCAACCAAATTTGCGCTTATACCGATGGCTCCTGGGCTCAAATTCCGAAACATGACAGCCTCCTAGTCTCCAAATTAACGGGAAAAGCACCCCGGCCGCACAAACTCCCGAGGCCGGCCGGCTCAACAGACGCGGCCTCCATCCAACAGTCCAGCAACGACCTGTAGTGCGTCCCCAAAATCTCTATACTCCGCATAAGGTATCCCTTCCCGCTTGCAGTAATCAAGCAGAGCACCCTTTGCAAGCACTAAGTCAACCGTGTGCGCCGCGCAGAAGTCAGAGCGGCCGTCGCCAATGAGCACTTTCTTCGCCTCAGCGGGGAGGTGTGTACGCACCGCCCGGCATTTGCACGTCCCACCGGACACACGGCACTCCGGATTGAAGTTTGGGAACCGCACCGAAACACTGTGGTCGCCGTTGAAAATAAGCTGGTTGCAGAAGACTTTTATTTCGCAGTGGGGAATGCGGCTTAGAACCCTGTGTATGCACACATCCATCCCATCGCTGGCCACGATCAGAGGGATTTTCTCTTTCCGGCAGAACTCCACGAAGAGGGGGAAGTGCGGATCCATATGGACGTCTTTCAGAATGCTTAGAATATCACAGCGGCCCGCTTTAACCAGCGCGAACTGGCGCTTTAAGCACTCCGAAGAGACTATTTCGCCGCGAAGCCAAGCTTACTCAAGTTCGAACCAAGCGGGGTCGGCGAA
>JBMFPP010000254.1:4166-4389 GCA_049969055.1 Armatimonadota bacterium
AGCGGTTGGTATCCTCGCGAACAATAGTCCCATCGAAATCCGAAACAACAGCAACCTTCGGCGTATTCGCTTGGTGGATGTTAAAGCAGCTATTTCGAGGCATTCCTTAGAGATGCTAACAGCACTTCCCTGCATATGTCAACAGAAGCCAGACCGGCAGTTGATGCGGTCCCTTCTTGCCGGCTAAGGTGGCGCATTCACGCTCTGCGGCATCCACGAAAGC
>JBMFPP010000255.1:0-4389 GCA_049969055.1 Armatimonadota bacterium
CACATAGGTTTGGATACTTTCCGCCCAATATATGAGGACATTATTGAAAAACACCGAATGCATTCTGAGGAGTACGAAATCGGCGAGGAAACGGCGGAAACCATTAACTCGGCGAAAGGGCGCGTGATTGCTGTCGGCACAACGTGCGTTAGGGCGCTGGAATCTGCCGCAACCGAAGACGGTAAGGTGGTGCCCGGGCGCCGCTCGACGGACCTTTTCATAACGCCCGGGTACCAATTCCGCGTTGTTGATGCACTGATCACTAATTTCCACCTTCCGGGGTCAACCCTGCTGGTGCTGGTCAGTGCCTTTGCTGGTCGAGAGTTAGTTCTTTCTGCGTACCAACAGGCCATTCAGATGAGGTACAGGTTCTATAGCTTCGGCGACGCGATGCTGATTCTATAAAGGAGTGTGGTTGTAAGTGAAAAACCTGCAGGAGTGGATGCGGTATGTAGAATCCCAATCTGAAGCCGCTAAGCGCAAGATCAGCGGCCAGAAAGAACCCCCGCCGTCACAGCAGGAACAGGCGGGGGAATCACGCGATCACGCATCAAAGGGATTGGCAAAAACCCTCATTTCTTGGGCGCAGACGGCTCCGGAGGAGATCATAGCTCCAGCAAAACCCAAACCGAGCATGCAGACCTCATCACCTGCTAAATCTGCCGCTGATGTAATACGCTATATTCCCGTACTGCGCGAAGTAAGCGGTATCAGTGCATCCCAAACGCCGAAAACCAATCGGGAGCAGACGCCGGCCTCGGCGGTGCCGGCCGCGTCAGAGGATGAATCGGAGAGGCCGCTTCGGACCGCGGATGAACGTCAAAACTCCACAGCCCAACCGTCGATACAAGAAAAATCCCCGGCTCATCCAGCAGAAGATACAGCCGATTGGCACAAACTCCCAAGACAGCTTCAAATTCTCCTGTCTTCGCTTAAGGATGAGGTGGCTTCGCACTACTACAAATCTTTCCGCGAAACCAGAGAAGAGCTGATTCGCCGGCTTCTGGACCCGGAGCTGACTTTGGAAGATACCGCACGCATTTTGGGCGTTTGCCCCATGACCGTTCGCCGCTATACCAACAAGGGACTGCTACCACACCACCGCACCCCGGGCAATCAGCGCCGTTTTCGGCTGTCGGATGTGCTGGAGTTTATGGAAAAGCGCGGAGCTTTCAAGAAGGGAAATCCCAACGCGGATGAAACCACCGATTAATGCGCCGTCTATACTTTAGAGAACTGACAGCCTCTAAGAAGTCTTGATGTTCAAATCAATCTCTGTTGGTTTGTTGACGCTTCTTGTTAGGGCGCGGTTTGGAATTTCAGAGGACCGTGGTTATTGCTGTATTCACAGAAAGCTTTCGTCCCGTGGTGAACGGCGTGAGTGTCTCGGTGGAGACCTTCGCAAGGGAGCTGACAGTCCTCGGCCATGAGGTTCATGTATTCGCACCCAGATACCCCGGGTACAAGGATAGCTGGCCTTTTCACGTGCACCGGCTTCCTTCGATAACCACGCCGTTCGCCAAGGACTACCCCCTCCCGGTCCCCGTACTGAGCCGTCTGCACCGTCCTCTGCTCAGTGCCAGAACTAACTTTATACACACCCAATCGCCGTTTCTTTCGGGCTGGTTGGGCGCTTTCTGGGCGAAGAAGCTCCGCATTCCGCTGGTTACAACCCACCATACAATCTACACAGAGTACGTTCACTATGCCAAGCTTGTTCCGCCTGCGCTGGCAAAGCGAATTGTCATAGCCATCACCAGGCGGCACAGCAACCGGGCAAACCTTGTAATAGTGCCCACCGAGCCCATAATCAGCTTGCTTAGGTCCTACGGCGTAACCGCGCCCATTAGGGCCGTGCCAACCGGCGTAGACGTGGAAAACATCGCGAGCGCACCGCCGGAATGGGCCATCAACCAGTACGGTATTCCGGTGGGGAGCAGGGTTGTTCTTTATGCAGGACGGCTGGCTCCGGAGAAAAACGTCTTAGAGCTTATCCGCGCTTTTGCCATAATATCGCGGGCTAGAAGTGATGTGACGTTCCTTGTGGTCGGCGGTGGTCCTTCCACCGAAGAATGCAAACGGCTTGCGGATTTCCTGGGAATTGGTGAACGTGTTCGATTTACCGGTGTTCTGCACCCGCCTCATCTGTATTCGTGCTATACGGCCGCCGACCTCATGCTTTACCCTTCTCTAACCGATACACAAGGAATGGTTCTGTGCGAAGCTTTAGCCGCCGGAACACCCTGCGTTGCCGCAAACGCGTACGGGGCAACATCCGTGGTTCGGCACGGCGCAGACGGCATTCTGGTCCCCGGCGATGCTGAATCCTTGGCGCAGGCCGCGTTAGAACTGCTTTCCGATCCGGAGAGACTGAAAGCAATGTCGAACAACGCCAAAGAGAACGCAAAAAGATTCAGCCGCCGCGAGTGCGCATTGAAAATGTTGAGCGCCTACCAAGACGCTTTGACAAGCCAACGGTGACCGATTGAACACCAAAGTGTCTTGCAGACAGGTACTAGTCGAGCACTAAAACTTCTTGAACAAACAGCAGGTGATTGAACCGAAAAAGCGATTCGCGAAAGAATTAAGGAGCTCTGGGCTTGGAAAAACTGCTTGCGCCTATACTTCTTTGGGTGAAGAATGTGGTTGCTGGATGGGGCTATCCGGGCGTTGCACTTCTAATGGCTATCGAAAGCGCTTGCATCCCCCTCCCCAGTGAGGTGATAATGCCTTTTTCCGGGTTCCTCGCCAGCGAAGGTCGTCTGAACCTGTGGTGGGCATCTGTGGCTGGAGCGGTTGGATGTGGAATCGGCTCCGCGGTGGCTTACTGGGTTGGAGCTACTGGCGGACGCACTTTCTTCGAGAAGTACGGCAAGTACTTCCTCATTCGCAAGCGCGATCTCGACGCCGCAGATCGGTGGTTTGCCAAGTACGGTGAAGCCGCCGTATTCATCAGCAGGTTACTGCCGGTTATACGCACCTTCATCTCACTGCCAGCCGGCATTGCGCGCATGAATTTTCCAAGGTTCATGGTGTACACGCTGGTGGGTTCGCTTCCGTGGTGCTACGCATTGGCCTTAGTCGGTTATAAAATGGGCCAGCATTGGGAGGACATCCGACGCTATTTCCACAGGGCAGATCTGGTTATCGGCATTGCGATTGCGGCGGCTTTTATCTTCTGGCTGTGGCACCATCTTAAGCCCGAAAGAGAGACACAGCCTGATTGAACTGCTTAGGAGGACGAAAAGTATGGATTTGGGTCTTACCGGCAAAGCGGCTATTGTGGCCGCGGCGTCACGCGGCCTTGGCAAAGCGGTAGCGGCCGCGCTGGCACGTGAAGGGGCAAAGGTGTCTATCTTCTCGAGGAGCGAAACCGCCGTCTGCGCTGCCGCCGAGGACATACGCAGTGCAACAGGTGCGGAAGTGCTTGCCCTGCAGGCCGACGTTGCCAATCCAAACGACTTGAGGCGCGTGGTATCCGAAACCGTAGAGCGCTTCGGCAGGCTTGACATTCTCGTCAACAACGCCGGCGGACCGCCGCCAGGCCGCTTTGACACCTTAACCGAGCAGGATTGGTACCGCGCTGTTGACCTCACTTTGATGAGCGCTGTGAGGCTAACAAAGCTGGCGCTTCCGCATCTGCGCGCCGCGGGCGGTGGCCGTATTATCAATCTCACCAGCATAGCTGTTCGAGAGCCCGTTCGCAATCTCATGCTTAGCAACGCCGTAAGGGCGGCTGTTGCGGGATGGTCCAAAACGCTGGCGCAGGAGCTGGCTGCCGACAACATCCTGGTCAACTGCGTTGCGCCCGGGAGAATCGACACTGAAAGGGTTAGAGAGCTTGATCAGGCCAACGCGGCCGCCCGCGGCATAACCTACGAAGAAGCCCGCGCCGAACAGGAGCGCGCCATTCCGCTGGGCCGATACGGCACCCCGGAGGAGTTTGCCTCTGTTGTGGCTTTCCTCGCCAGCGACAAGGCCGGTTATATAACCGGAACCACCATTTACGTTGACGGCGGCAGTCTTGCATGCGTGCTGTAGCTCCAGTGCCTTTGCTCAAACCGGAACCTTAAGTCGGGTATCTGCGTCGGATATAGTGAAAACGGTTGAGCGTGGACAAGGCGTTATGGAGCGTGTAAGGTTTAGGTTGCTGCTCTGTGTAATGTCTCTGGCATTTGCGGCTTTTCTACAGCCGTACCGTCCCGTTGTGGTAGTCGGAAACTCCATGTGGCCAACACTCCACAGCGGTTCCATAGTTATTTTGGACACCCGAGCGCGCCGCGGCGTTAACATAAGCGAAGGCGATATTGTGGTGGTCCATATCGACGGGCAGACTTTGGTGAAAAGGGTTTACGCACTTGGCGGCAGTAAAGTTCGGGGCTTTCTCGG